>CAMFTQ010000155.1 GCA_945988865.1 uncultured Anaeromassilibacillus sp. | reverse complement strand
TATAACCAAGAGCCGGCTTACCCCAAGGAGTAACAGGTCCCGGACGACCTACAGGTGATTTACCCTCACCACCACCGTGCGGGTGGTCATTCGGGTTCATTACAGAACCTCTGACTGTTGGTCTCCAGCCCATATTACGCTTACGGCCTGCTTTACCGATTTTTACGTTTTCGTGATCTGTGTTACCAACCTGTCCGATTGTAGCCATACAAGACTCCGGAACGTTTCTGAGCTCGCCTGAAGGAAGTCTTAAAAGAGCCATTCCGTTTTCTTTAGCCATAAGCTGAGCCATATTGCCTGCAGCTCTTGCAAGCTGAGCGCCTCTGCCCGGATAAAGCTCTACGTTGTGAATAAATGTACCTGTAGGGATTGCAGAAAGCGGAAGTGCGTTACCCGGCTTGATATCTGCGTTTTCGCCTGCAACTACTGTATCGCCAACCTTAAGACCCTGAGGTGCGATGATGTATGCCTTTTCGCCGTCCTCATACTGAACGAGTGCAATAAATGCTGAACGGTTAGGGTCATACTCTAAGGTTAAAACCTTAGCAGGAACGTCAAATTTCTGACGTTTAAAATCGATAATACGATATTTTCTGCGGTTGCCGCCGCCTCTGTGACGAACGGTGATTCTGCCGTAGCTGTTACGTCCTGAGTTTTTCTTAATAGGAGCAAGCAAGCTTTTTTCCGGCTCAACCTTTGAAAGAACTGAATAATCAGTAACCGACATATTACGTCTTGCGTTTGTAGTCGGCTTAAATACTTTTATAGCCATTTGGTTTCACTCTCCTCATGATGGCTTTGCGGGGAAATGGCGTTCCCCATACATTCTGCCTATAATGATTTTTACAGGCTTACATCATGCCTTCAAAAAATTCAATAGTCTTACTGTCTTCTGTTAAGGTAACAATAGCCTTCTTCCAGCTTTTTGTGTAACCCTCGTATCTGCCCTGACGGCGGAGTCTGCCTCTTACGTTTAATGTATTAACCTTTTTAACATTAACCTTGAAAAGCTCCTCTACAGCCTTGGCAATTTCAACCTTGCCGGCAGTTTTTGCAACTTCAAAAGTGTACTTCTTTTCTGTAGCACCGAGCATACTTTTTTCTGTGATGATCGGACGAATAATAATATCCTGAGCTATCATGCGTACACCTCCTCAATCTTGCTGACAGCAGCCTTTACAATAACGAGCTTGTCAGCGTTTAACATATCATATACGTTAAGTGTGTTTACCTGTGCAGTCTTAACACCCTGAATGTTGTTTGCAGACTTGATAATCATATCGTTTACCTCAGGCAGAACGATAAGTGCCTTTTTATCTGCGCCGATTGCATCAAGCATAGCAGCGATTGTCTTTGTCTTGTAGCTGTCAAGTGTGATAGCGTCAACAACGATAATCTCGTTAGCCTGTGCCTTTGCAGAGAATGCAGACTTCATAGCAAGTCTTCTAACCTTTTTATTTACAGAGAATCTGTAATCTCTTGGCTTTGGAGCAAACACAACGCCGCCGTGAGTCCACTGAGGAGCTCTTGTTGAGCCCTGTCTTGCACGGCCTGTGCCCTTTTGTCTCCAAGGCTTTCTGCCGCCGCCTGAAACCTCGGCTCTTGTCAGTGCAGACTGTGTGCCCTGACGCTGATTTGCCAGATAATTAACTACCATCTGATGCATTACTGCGGCATTTGGTTCAATTCCGAATACAGCCTCTGAAAGCTCGATTGTGTCGACCTTTTTGCCGGCCATATCAACAACTGTAATATTTGGCATTTAAAATCCTCCTCCCTTAAGCCTTAACTGTATCTTTGATTACTACAGTACCGCCGTTAGGACCCGGGATTGCGCCTTTAATCGCAATAAGATTGTTTTCGGCGTCAACCTTAACAACCGTTAAATTCTGTACTGTAACCTTTTCAGCGCCCAAGTGGCCAGCCATTTTCTTGCCCTTCCAAACTCTTGAAGGACTTGAGCAAGCGCCCATTGAACCGCCGTGACGTGCAACAGGACCTGAACCGTGAGTTTCTTTAAGTCTTTGGAAGTTCCAACGCTTAATTACACCTGCATAGCCCTTACCTTTGCTGGTACCTGTAACGTCAACCTTGTTGCCTGCCTCAAAAGCGTCTGCCTTTACGATGTCGCCAACACTGTAAGCGTCTGTGTCATCAAAGCGGAACTCTTTGAGAATTCTTTTTGGTGCTACGTTAGCCTTGTCAAAATGACCCTTCATAGGCTTTGTAACCTTGTGTGGCTTTAAGTCGCCGAAGCCAAGCTGAACAGCGCTGTAGCCATCATTTTCAACTGTTTTTTTCATTGAAACAACGCAAGGGCCTGCTTCAACAACAGTTACGGGAACAACATTTCCCTTTTCGTCGAAAATCTGTGTCATACCGATTTTCTTGCCGATTATTGCTTTTTGCATAATCTTATATCCTCCTTATTAGGTTATTGGTTGGCTTTTGCCAACATGACCCTGTCTGCTTGTAGGTTGGAACCGTGATTATAATTTAATCTCGATTTCAACGCCGGCAGGGAGCTCTAAGCTCATAAGAGCCTCGACTGTCTTGTTTGACGGTCTTAAAATGTCGATAAGACGCTTGTGAGTTCTCATTTCGAACTGCTCACGGCTATCCTTGTACTTGTGAACAGCACGAAGGATTGTAACAACCTGCTTCTCTGTAGGAAGCGGAACAGGACCTGAAACCTTAGCACCTGTACGCTTAGCTGTTGCAACGATTCTTTCAGCTGACTGATCAACCAGCTGATGATCATAACCCTTAAGTCTTATCCTTATTTTTTCCTTGACTGCCATTATCGTCGCCTCCTTAAAAATTTAGTTGGCGGGCGTGTAACAAAACCTTTACACAATGCCGGGTGTTTCCTACCCTTGCATTATAAAACCCGTTTAACTTTTCAGTTAACCGGGTAGTTTTGAAAAGCGTTAGAGCGCAAAACGGCATAGCAACCCCTGTGCCGAATCACTCAACAAATATTCTTTCGCCCGGTTTAAAATCGGACATACTCCACGGAAAAACCGGCAAAATGCCGCAACCTCCCGCTTCATCGCATATCTTAATTGCAGTCACGCAACTGTTATTATAAGGCATAAACACTGTA
>CAMFTQ010000154.1 GCA_945988865.1 uncultured Anaeromassilibacillus sp. | reverse complement strand
AGGTTATATTATGTTTGTTTAGATAAAAAAATCAAAAATAGATTTTTCAGGACAAAATTTATTAAAGTTATCAACAATATATAAATGTATGAGAATTTTTAATTTTGAAAGGAAGGTATAAATGAAATTAAATTGCTTAAGAACAGATATTGTACAGGCTGTTACAAACGTTCAGCGTGCAGTATCCTCTAAATCTACAATGCCGGCTCTTGAGGGCATTTTACTAAAGGTTTACGACGGAAAAATAAATCTGTCTGCCTACGACCTTGAAATAGGTATTACTACAGATATTGAAGCAACTATTCTTGAACAGGGCGAAATTGTGCTTAGCGCAAAGCTCTTTTCAGATATTTTAAGAAAACTCCCCGAGGAAATCATCACTATTGAAACAGATGAAAGAATGATTACCTACATCACAAGCGGACAGGTAGAATTTCAGATTATAGGTATGTCTGCGGTGGAATTTCCCGATTTGCCTGTATTTGAAGCAAACGATACAATAAAGATAAGCTCATCTGTTTTAAAGGATATGATAAGACAGACTGTTTATGCAGTGTCAGACAACAAAGAAAAGCCGATTTATACAGGCTCTTTGTTTGAAATTGAAAATAAAAAGCTCAGAATTGTAGCTGTTGACGGCTACAGAATGGCTATCAGAGAAGAAGCTGTTGACAGCGACAGCAAAACAGATTTTGTTGTTCCCGGAAAAACACAGAACGAGGTATTAAAGCTTATTACAGAAGAAGAAAAAGAGGTAGAAATCCTTATCGGTCAGCGTCACGTATCGTTTAATATTGATGGATATTCTGTAATTTCAAGACTTATCGAGGGTACATTCTTAAATTACAGAGCTACAATACCAAATGAATCTGTATGCGAGCTTGTTATCAATTCAAAAAGAATGATGAGCGCTGTTGAAAGAATGTCGCTTATGACAAACGAAAAGATAAAAAGTCCCGTTCGCTGTGCTATCGGAAAGGATGAAATGAAAATTTCTTGTATCACAACAGTGGGAAAGGCGTCTGATTCAGTGCCGATTATTGCAACAGGCGAGGAAATGGAAATCGGTTTTAACAACAGATATTTAATTGACGCACTTCGTTATTGCGATACGGACGAGGTTAGGTTTGTTCTGGGAAGCGGCTTTAAACCAATGCTTATCAAACCGATAAAGGGAGAAAGCTTTTTATTTGTAGTAGGTCCTATGAGGTTGAGTAATGATTATTGATACAGTTAAGATAAAAGAAGAATATATAAAGCTTGACAGCTTAGTTAAATTCTGCGGCTTTGCGCCGACAGGCGGTCAGGCAAAGGCTATGATACAGTCGGGAATGATAAAGGTAAACGGCGAGGTCTGCACAATGCGTGGTAAAAAGATGAGAGCAGGCGATGTCGCTTCATACGGTGACAAAGAAGTAAGGGTAGAAAACGAGTAGCTTTTGAAAGGACAGCAGATTTGAAGGTTCTTTATTTACAGTTTAACAATTACCGTAATTTAGTTGACAATTATATACAGCCCTGTGAAAAGGTGAATGTAATTTACGGCGATAACGCACAGGGAAAAACAAATCTGCTTGAGGCACTGTGGCTTTTCTGCGGAGGTCACTCATTTAGAGGAGCAAAGGATAACGAGCTGATAAAATTTGGGGCTGATTATGCAGATTTAAAGATAAAATTTTTCAGCGAAGAAAGAGAGCAGACAGCAGAATTAAAATATTCAAGCGGAAAAAAAGAGGTTAAAATAAATGATGTTGCAAAAAAAACCTCGTCTGCCTTGGTAGGTAAATACAGTGCAGTAGTTTTTTCACCCGAGCATCTGACGCTTGTTAAAAACGGTCCACAGATAAGAAGAAATTTTATCGACAGCGCACTGTGCCGTCAGAAAGTGAAAAACGCACTTCTGCTTTCAAAATACAATCAGACGCTTAATCAGAGAAACGCTCTTTTAAAAGATATAAGAAAGCACATAGAGCTAAGAGAAACACTGCCAATCTGGGACGAAACACTTTGCTCACTGGGAGCGTTGCTTGTCAGAGAAAGGTTTGAATATATAAAACTGCTTTGTGAATATGCAAAAAATTATCACAGCGGAATATCAGATAACAGCGAGGAACTATTGATAAAATACAGCTCAAATTGTGATTACAAAGGCGATGAAACGGTAAACGAGCTTAATGAAAAACTTGCGTTTTACCTCAAAAAAAGCCGTGATGACGATATTTACACAGGCTGCACAAACACAGGTCCTCACAGAGATGACATAGATATTATGATAAACGGTGTAAAGGCTAAAACCTTTGGTTCACAGGGACAGCAGAGAAGCGCAGTTTTGTCACTTAAATTAGCCGAAGCTGAAATAATAAGTGATAAAACAGGCGAAAAACCTATTATTCTGCTTGATGATGTTTTGTCAGAGCTTGATAATAAGCGTCAGGATTTTTTACTTAACAAAACAGAAAATTATCAGGTATTTATAACCTGCTGTGAAAAGTCAAATAAACAGCAGCTTAAAAACGGCAGAATATTTTATATAAAAAACGGCGATGCAGTAACAGAAAAGTAAGGGGACAGCTATGTATTTACACTTAGGACAGGATACAGTTGTTAAGGAAAGAGAAATTTTAGGAATTTTTGACCTTGATACCTCTACAATTTCAAAACATACAAGAGATTTTCTTGCTAAATCAGAAAAGGCGGGTAATGTAGTAAATGTATCTGACGAGCTGCCGAAGTCGTTTATTTTATGCAGTGGTAAAAACGGAGATAAGCTGTATATAAGCCAGCTTTCAAGCAAAACACTGCTTAAAAGAAAAAACAGATAACAAAAGATTTCATATCTTTATAATATATTTTTTGGAGGAAGAGTATAATGAGGCTTGCACATTGTCCTTATTGTAAAAGAAAAATGCCTTATACAGAATCACTGCTTAACAAAACAAGCGGTCAGTATGTTTGCAGCCGATGTAAAAATGAGTCTAACATTCATATAAAGAAAAGAATAATTATGGTTTTTACGGCAGTGCTTTTGTCTGCCGTAATCATCACAGTACTGTTTTTAACGGCTTTCAGTGACTTTTTGCCGTTAGGAATTTTTCTTGTTTCTGTTT
>CAMFTQ010000153.1 GCA_945988865.1 uncultured Anaeromassilibacillus sp. | reverse complement strand
GTTCAGCTGGATATGAACGCTCAAAAGGATATAAACACAGACGTGCTTGTAAAGGCGGCGACAGCAAAGCCGTTTACGGCATATTTTAATATGTGCGTAAGTGACGGATATGATTTCAGCGAGGTGAAAAAGTCTGTTGTGAATGCTCTGCAAAAATATGTTAATTCGCTTGGAATAGGTAAGGGTATCTTTCTTGCCGATTTGGGAGATATTATTTACCACACAGAGGGCGTAAAAAGGTATGAGTTTATAGCCGAAAACTGCGGTGATACAGAAATCCCTCAAAATAAATATGCTTTCTGGGACAAGGCGGTAGTAGGGGAGATGCAGTGATTTTATGGACAGCTTAAATTCTATGATAAAAAAGCTTTTACCGCTTAATATTTACACTCTTGATGAAAACACAAACATCTATAACGAGCTTTATGCCTACAGTGTGGGGATAAATATGATTTTTGACGAGCTTGACATACTTTTTCGTGAATGCTTT
This sequence comes from uncultured Anaeromassilibacillus sp., assembly GCA_945988865.1. GTDB lineage: Bacteria > Bacillota > Clostridia > Oscillospirales > Acutalibacteraceae > CAMFTQ01. The sequence continues at coordinate 2,637 of CAMFTQ010000153.1, read as the reverse complement.
ATAGAAACCGCAGAGAGCTTTGGACTTTTAACAAGAGAAAAAATATTTGACAGCGGTCACGAGGATTTTTCTGTCAGCAAACGCAGACAGATGCTTTCAGGCAGAATGTCAACAGGGGAGGAGCGACACACGAAAAAAGGAATAAAAGACTTTATAACAAGCCTTGGTGTGTCAAGCGTTATTGCGGAGCATCCGAAATGGCAACAGATTTTTGTAGAAATAACCTCCTTTTACCTTGGCGCAGACAGGCGAAGATACATAGAAAGCGAAATAAGAAAAATGATGCCGTCACATCAGGAGGTTTTTATCACATTCGGTAATATCGACTGGACGTATATCGACAGCGGTAATAAAAGCTTTGAGAGCCTTGACAGCCTTGACTACACGTGGCAAAGCATAAACAATAAAGAAAAATAAAATTGCGTAATCGAAAGGAGTTTTTATGGCGTCAACAAATAAAACACAGTATTTAGGTCTGTCACAGTGGCTTGCAACAGACAGACCGAAGCGAGAGGATTTTGTAGCCGACAACAGAATAATTGATGAAAAGGTAAAGGAGCATTTTACAAATACACAGCTTCACCTGACGGCTGACGAAAAAACAAAGCTTATTTCGCCCGTAGAGCATAGGCTTGTTGCAGGCACAGGCGAAGAAAGTATTATTTATACATTTTCTTTTACACCGTCATTTGTTATTGTCAGCAATACAAGCAAGCCGATGAGCGCATATAACACAGGCGGATACACAGTTGTAAACGGCGGTTTTGCGGTGGGCAACAACGGCGGTTCAACAGCAGGCGTACAGCTTGCAGGCAACAGACTTCGTTTAGAGCAAAGCACTACGGCTCAAAACGGAGTGTTCCTAAATCTCAACGAGCAATACGGTCAGTACCTGATTGTGGCGTTCAGATAATATAATACCTATTGACTATATAACTATACATCAAACATCATTATTATAAATTAAAGCTGTATCAGAGCTACTTTGAGTTCTGATACAGCTTTTTGTTTTTGTAATATTTAATTACTTTTCTTCAGCCTTTTTTGCTGTTGATTTTTTGGTTGTTGTCTTTTTGGTTGTTGTCTTTTTAGCCTTCGGCTTTTCTTCTGCGGAGTCGTCAGCCTTTTTTGTTGTTTTTTTAGTCTTTGTTGCTTTTGTTGTTTTTGTTTCCTTTTCTTCAGCGTTTTCTGCTGCTGCCTTTGGCTTTCTTGTTCTCTTTGCCTTTGGCTTTTCTTCGGCTACAGGCTCTGCAACTTCGGGAGCAGGCTCAACAACAGGAGCAGGCTCTTCAACAGGTGCCGGTACAGGCTTTTCCATCTTTTCAATGCACTTGAAGAATGTTACGCTTGTCGGCGGAACATTGATTGTCATTGACTGCTGGTAGCCGTGGTACGGCTCTGTGTTTGTCATAATGCGCTCTGCGTTCTTTGTATCAAAGCCACCGTATTCTGCACTGTCAGAGTTGAACACCTCTGTATATACACCGTAGTCAGGAACACCGATAGTGTAATTCTGACGGTACATAGGCTGGAAGTTGCATACAACAACAATATCGTTGCCCTCTTTGTCAATTCTTCTGAATGCAAGAACGCTCTGCTGATAGTCATCGTGATGAATCCAGCTGAAGCCCTCCCAAGAGAAGTCGATTTCGTGAAGAGCAGGAGTGTTTTTGTAGAAGTGGTTGAGGTCCTTAAAGAACTTCTGGAGTCCTCTGTGCTTTTCAAAGTCGAGGAGATTCCACTGAAGCTCGCCCTCGGCATTCCACTCGTCAAACTGGCCGATTTCGCTGCCCATAAACATAAGCTTTTTGCCCGGATGAGCAAACATATAAGAAACAAATGCACGAACACCGGCAAACTTGTTGTAGTAGTCGCCCGGCATTTTGTTGATTAAAGAGCCTTTGCCGTAAACTACCTCATCGTGAGAGATAGGAAGCATAAACTTTTCAGAGAAGCAGTAAACAAAGCTGAAAGTGAGGTTGTCGTGATGATACGGACGCCACAGCGGATCAAGCTCCATATAACGGAGTGTATCGTTCATCCAACCCATATTCCACTTGTAGTCAAAGCCAAGACCGCCGTCATAAACAGGACTTGTAACCATAGGCCAGGATGTGCTTTCCTCGGCGATCATCATAACCTCGGGGTGATACATATGAACGGCAATATTCAGGTTTTTGAGGAAGTCAACTGCCTCAAGATGCTCGTGACCGCCAAACATATTAGGACACCACTCGCCGTCCTTTCTGTTGTAGTCAAGATAAAGCATAGAAGCTACAGCGTCAACACGGATACCGTCAACGTGGTATTTGTCAATCCACATCATAGCGCTTGATACAAGGAAGCTGTGAACCTCAAAGCGAGAATAGTTGAATACATATGTACCCCATTCCTTATGCTCGCCCTTGCGCCAGTCCTCGTACTCATAACAGCCTGTACCGTCAAAACGAGCCAAGCCGTGAGCGTCCTTAGGGAAGTGAGCAGGAACCCAGTCGAGGATTACGCCGATGCCCTCTGCGTGACAGCGGTCAACAAAATACATCAAATCGTGCGGTGTGCCGTAACGTGATGTTGGAGCATAGTAGCCTGTTACCTGATAGCCCCAAGAGCCGTCAAACGGATATTCTGTGATAGGCA
>CAMFTQ010000152.1 GCA_945988865.1 uncultured Anaeromassilibacillus sp. | reverse complement strand
CGATGTAGCTGATATAGATGAGTAACAAAAAACCGAGGCGATTTGCCTCGGTTTTGAATTGTCAGAAAAACTGCTGAAATAGTTTATAGTGTTTAAGTGCGTGTGTATCTTGTGTCTTTGCCTTTGCCTGTTTTTACTATAAGGTTTTTCTTTACCATTTTGTTAAGAGCTGTAATTGCCGTCGTCTGCGAACAACCAATGTATTCCTGCACCATAGCTCTTGTAACAAAGCCGTTATTCTCAAGAAGCCCGATTATCTGTTTTTCACGCTTAGACAGTTTGCTTATGTCTGAAACGGCTTTATAATAATTTGTGTTTGGCAAGGTGATTTTAAACGCATTGTCGGTAACCTCTATAACAGGCTTTTTTTCATACTGTGCATAACATTCCTTAATTTTCGGCATACCTGTACCATAGGCTTCTATGAGTTTTAGCCTGTAAAAAATATCGGCTAAATTTCTGTTTCTTAAAACAGACACACCAAGCATAATATCGTTTTTAGTTAAACCCTTAACCAATCCGCCGACTGTTACAAATTCGAGCCTGTCGTCAAAAATACTGATCAGCGTACTTGATGAAAAGCTGTAATCACGATGCACAACGGCATTAAGCAGTGCTTCTCGTATTGCGCCTACAGGGTAATCTCTGCTGTCATATCTGTTCAGACCTTCAAATTCGGCTTGAGTGTGATTAAACATATCGATATACCAAAACGCATCCTCAAGCTGCTTTAAAATTGAACCGCTAAATTCCTTTCTGTCCTTAAAGGTAGTCTTTGTTGTTCCTTCAAATACGGCAAATTTTATTGTATGCACGCATTGGTCAGATAAAAGCAGTGCAAGGTTTGTATAGGTCTTGTCGTCACCTATCAATTTCAGAGTTCTTTTTTGCTGTTCTCCAAAGGAAATGTTCTTTTGAGCAAAATGCTTTTCTGCCTGATTAAACGTCAGCTGTTGATTAAGAGAACGAGCGTCCTCGTAGTTATCGCCGGCTGTTTCACGAATCATATTAAGAATTGCCGTTTCTGTTGCCGGAGCGTTTGACGCACCCTGTCTGACATAAACACCCTCGGGTCTGATTCCTTTGCCGGCAATATAGTAGGGTTTTGCCGTTCCTTGTGCGACAGTGATTTTTACAACGCTTTTTTCATTTACAACCTCACTGTCTATTTCGCAGAACATTGAAACATCAGGCTTAATTGCATCTCTTATGGTGTTAGAGGCTCTCAACATACAATCATCGCTGTCTTCTACTCCGCACACATCGCCGTTGTCAGAAATTCCGATATAAAGCGTACCGCCGTCGGTATTTGCAAAGGCGACTATTGTTTTTTTAATATCATCAACAAATCTTTCTTTAAATTCAATATTTTTGCTTTCTTGCATAATATCACTCCGTTTACTGTATCTAACGCTCTAACGGCTTCTAACAGTATTCTAACCGTTAGATAAATTATTGTCAAGTATTTTGTGTTTATTCAACTTAGCAAAAATAAAAAAATCGGCATTTTATCTGACTTTTCTGCGATTTACGGCTTTCTTGCGATCTGACGGATATCGAATAAACCGGTAGCTGTCTAACGCCTTCTAACACCCTCTAACACTCTCTAACAGCGTCTGACCGTTAGATAGATTATGCTTACGTTTTCTGTTTGTTAAAAATCCTCTTGAATGATAATACGGCAAAGAACGCTTGCAAACGCTTGCAAACGTTCGCTATCGTTTGAATGCGGTCGCCTGCGGCGGCAGCCAAGACAAAGAAAAAGACAAAGAAAAAGAAAAAGATAAAGACAAATAGATATTTTTTTCTTTGTCAGCTTACGCTGACGCTCGCAGCTCCATATAGAAAATTCACTTTGTTTATGAAATACATAGCTTTCTGTCATCATCAAAATCATTATGAGATTTAACTGTATATGCAAAAAAGCAGGGCATCTGCCCTGCTTTTAAATTAAGCTGAAACTTTTGCTAATCAGCAGAAGAAAACGTCCATTTCCTTTTCTTCGCCGTCTGCTACGAAGTAAGCCTTGCTGTCCTCCGGCTTAACGTAGATTGTGTATTCCTTAGCTGCCTTGCCGTTTGTGAGCTTTACGTTGTTTACGATATCGTCAACTGATACCTTAACGCCGCCAAACTCAACGTAAACAGTAACCTTCTCTGCTGCTTTTCTTGTGCATCTCTTAGCAGGAGCTTTAGCTTCTGTTTCTTTTTTAGTAGTCTTTTTTGTTGTTTTTGTTTCTGCCTCTGCAGTAGTTTTCTTTGTTGCTGCCATTTTGAAATTCCTTCTTTCATATTACTAACAGTCTGAAAACGGCATAGCTAAGCCGTTTTTGACCGTTTTCCGACAGTAATTATATAACCGTTATGCTTTTATGTCAAACAAATCGGCAAATTTCAGCGTTTGCAATATAAATACCTTATACTAAAATTTATTTTAAGTAATTGTAACAACAAAATTGCAGCTTTTTTATCATAAACAAGCGTGGCTTTTACGTTTTTTAATCAGAAAATTCCATAGCTGTCTGCAAAAATAAACATATTTGAAGTCAAAAACGCAGATAATAGCTTGTAAATTTCGGCGGCAGTGGTATAATTACACAGGCAATATATTTGTTTAGAGGGATAAAAATGACAGACAGCTTTTTAATTGTTGCACAGCAGGTGCTTATTTTGTTTATTTTAATCGGCGCAGGCTTTATCTGTGGTAAAAAGAGGATTATTACAGACAGCTCGGCAAAGCATATGACAGACATTGTGCTGTATCTCGTAACGCCGTGCGTTATTATAAGAGCGTTTCAGCGTGAGCTTGATGTTAATATGCTCGGCAATCTGGGTATTTCGTGCCTTGCCGCTTTATTTATTCATTTAGGCACAATTTTGCTGTGCAGACTTGTTATACGTGATAAAAACGAAGGCTCAAAAAAGGTTTTGCAGTTCGGCGCAGTATTTTCAAATTGTGCGTTTATGTCAATTCCGCTTCAGCAAGCACTTCTTGGTAACGACGGAGTGTTTTATGCCGGCGCATTTATCGCAGTGTTTAACGTGTTTGTATGGACATACGGGCTGTTTTCAATGAGCGGTGACAAAAGCGTGTTGTCAGTTAAAAAGCTCATATTTAACCCCGGAATTATCGG
>CAMFTQ010000151.1 GCA_945988865.1 uncultured Anaeromassilibacillus sp. | reverse complement strand
TTAGGCTCTGTAGGAACAGTTACAGGCGGTACTGTTGTCTGCGGTTGTGTGGGAACTTCGATAGTGTAGTCTGACAGTCCGCTTCCGTTAAATATCTTTTTATCACCCTTAGAGATTTCGTAACCCGGCTCGTTATGGCCGGGGTACTGTTCACCGCTGCCGTTTGTAAAGATTACGTTTGCAGTTGAAAAGTCCCAGCTTTCGTCAAGTGCATATCCGTACATACCTGAGCCTAAATCTGTCATCTCACAGCCCGGCCACTCTGCGTTCTTTACAGAACCGTTTGAATGGTAGACGTAAACATAAACACTGCTCCAGTTATATTCGCTGTTATCAAAATAAACTACCGTATTACCGTCAAAAACAGGTGCGGAGGTTTTTGTATAAGTATAAGTTTTTTTGACTTCACCCTCTTCATTTTTTCCGTAAAGAGTGATGTCAACAGATGTGTTATCAGCCATATCAGCGCCTATTGTAATTGTGTCGCCCGATTTATAAGGTACAGCCGGATTGTTGCCTATCTGATATGTCTGGTATGTTGTGTTTCTGCATTCTAATGTAAGAGTAATGCTGTTTCTGAATGTGCAGCTGTCCTCTGAGATTGATACAGAGGGCGATAATGTAAGGGTACTGTTATATATAACTGCAACTGCACCGGCTTTAACAGTGCCTGACATTTTACCGCCTGATACCGTAAAGGTTGAGCCGGTAGCAGCGTCCTCGTATGTGCCGTCTGCTACATCTGTAGAACAGCTGAGATTTACGTCAGAGTCTGAAATATTTATGATAACAGCACCTGCGTTTCCTCTTTCAATCATTAAAAGCTCGTTGCTTCCAGTCGGGTTAGAAAGCTTGTTTGGCAAGCCTACCATAGCGTTTCTGAATTGGTTTACGGCTGTTACCTCGGGATGACAGAAGTTGCTGTCGCCGATTGCGCCGATTTTGTTTTTGCCCCACTGACTTGTTGTACTGCTACCGTCAGGACGGCTGAAGAACAGCGGAGTTGTGTCGCCACGTGCAGAGATTACTGCCCACGCCTGTCTTATCTGATTGTTGTTTATTTGTGACCACGAGCCGTCACCTGTGTAGTTGTCGTGAGATTCTACCCAAGTAACAAGCTTATCTGTCGGTGCACCGTCACCATAGTAGCTCTTCAGTTTATCTGCACTGAATCTTCTGCCCTGCAACGATTCACGCAGCACGTGACCGTAGCTTGAGGCTGTTACGCTCATAAGCTCTGCATAGTCTGCAATTCTGCAACCGTCGCCCTGAAGAATTTCGCCGTACTGGAACTCTGAACCGTTATTAAGAATTACGGGCCAGAAATCACTTGCAAAGCTCTCGTCGTCATCAGGAAGCTCAATGTGCTTTGCCGCATCATAACGGAAACCGTCAGCACCTGCGGCTACACATTCCTTTAGGTACTTTAAAATCATTTGCTGAACATTAGTGTTCTGCGTGTTTAAATCCCAAAGGCTTAAAAGCTGACCCTGTGTACCCTGATAGCGGTTGCCCCAGTTGTCGATGCTGAACGGCTCGTGAAAAGCTCCGCCTGAAATATTTTTAATAGATGAATCAATAGCGTTGTAATCACTTGAGCAGTGGTTTGCAACTACGTCAACGATGATTTTTATGCCGTAATTATCAGCCTCCTTGCAGAGCGATTTGAACTCCTCGAGAGTACCGAGCTGATAGTTGCCAATTGTGTAGAGAGTAGGCTGGTAGTGATAATACCACTTACCGTTGCCCATAAGATCCATACCGCCGTTATCGCCTACCTTGCATTCATTGATAGGTGATGTCTGTACCGATGTAAAGCCTGCTTCTGCAATTTTTTGCAGATTGCTTTTAATCGTGTTAAAAGACCAGCACCAAGCGTGTAAAATTGCACCGTCTTTGATTTTTTCGGTCAGGCCGTATGAGTTTGCCGAGGTTTCTTCTGTGTTAATATGTGCAGCTGTTGCTTTAGTGGTTTGTGATGTGAAATAGAAACCAAACGCAGTAAAGGCAATAGTAGCCGACATAACAGCAGATAATGATTTTTTGAGTAATCTGTTCACGTTAATTTATCCTTTCTGTTAATCTCTTATTGTCAGTATAAATGAAATTTTTTGACAAGTCAATGAATTATATGTTAACAATATGGATATTTGCCGTTTTTTATAGTATAATAGAACAAATTTATAATGAACAGGATAAGAATATGTATTACTACTCGCTAAATAATTACTTAAAAGAAAAATTTGGAGAAAAGGTTTATAAACTCTCTTTAAACGCCGGCACAACCTGTCCTAATCGTGACGGAAAATCAGGTACAAGAGGCTGCATTTTTTGCAGTGCGGGCGGTTCGGGTGAGTTTGCCGCCGACAAAAATCTTTCAATAACAGAACAAATAAATCAAGCTAAGGATAAGGTGAAAGACAAAATTAAAACAAACAAATATATTGCGTATTTTCAATCGTACACAGGTACATATGCGCCTGTTGAGTATTTGAGAAAAATCTTTTTTGAAGCTGTAAATAATGAAGAAACCGTCGCACTGTCAATAGCGACACGTCCCGACTGCTTACAAGAGCCTGTGCTAAAGCTCCTTAGTGACCTAAACGATGTAAAACCGGTATGGGTGGAGCTTGGACTTCAGACAATTCTTGACAGCACAGCAAAATATATTCGCAGAGGGTATCCCCTGTCTGTATATGACGAGGCTGTAGAAAACCTGCACAAAATCGGCATTGAGGTAATAACACACGTAATTTTAGGCTTACCAAATGAAAGCAAGGAGGATATGCTAAGCACCGTCAGATACGTTGGAAAAGTAACTGACGGAATTAAGCTGCAATTACTGCACGTATTAAAGGGAACAGACTTATACACAGAATATGTAAATGGCAAATTTGATGTTCTTAGTATGGAAGGCTATATTGATATTCTGTGCGACTGTATAGAGAATTTGCCGAAGGATGTAGTTATTCACCGTCTGACAGGTGACGGAGATAAAAGACTGCTTGTTGCTCCCTTGTGGAGTGCAGACAAAAAGACGGTACTAAACAGCATTAACAGAGAATTTACAAGAAGGAATATCATTCAGGGAAATAAACTTATATAGCACAGAAAAACCGCTGAACCCGTTATGGATTCA
>CAMFTQ010000150.1 GCA_945988865.1 uncultured Anaeromassilibacillus sp. | reverse complement strand
CAGACGAGTACATCTCTTGCACAGTAAAAGAGTTAAGCGGTAAAAAATACAAGAAAAATATTCCGACAAAGGACACGTCCGTATGCAGTGCAACGTCTGTTGTCACTATTGATTGCCCACGCATTATCGGTGAAAGAATTAACCCGACAGGCAAAAAGCTGTTTAAACAGGCACTGATTGAAAACAATATGGACTACATCTTAAATCAGGCGATAACGCAGGTAAACGGCGGTGCAGAAATTCTTGATGTCAATGTAGGTCTGCCAGAAATTGACGAAAAAAAGATGATGATTTCTGCCGTTAAAAATATTCAGAGCATCACAGACGTACCCTTGCAGATTGACGCTACAAAGCCCGATGTGCTTGAGGCAGGACTTCGCTGTTACAACGGCAAGCCTATTGTAAACTCGGTAAACGGCGAGGACGAGAGTATAAACACAGTTTTACCGCTTGTAAAAAAATACGGCGCTTCTGTTGTAGGTCTTACTCTTGACAAAAACGGTATTCCAAAAACTGCCGAGGGACGTTTTGAAATTGCAAAGAAAATTGTCGAAAAAGCAAAGGAATACGGAATTAACCCCAAAGACGTTTACATTGATTGCCTGACGCTTACGGCTTCTGCCGAGCAAGAGGGCGTTATGCAGACGCTTATTGCCTTAAAGCGAGTTAAAGAGGAGCTTCACTGCAAGACTGTTTTAGGCGTTTCAAACATTTCATTCGGACTGCCGAACCGTGAGCTTGTAAACAGAACCTTTTTAACAATGGCTTTGCAAAACGGTCTTGATTTGCCGATAATCAACCCTAACATCGACTCAATGACAGGCGCTGTCAGGGCATACAAGGTGCTTGCAAATATCGACAAAAACTCAACCGACTTTATTTCTGCCTACAGCTCACAGCAGGAAGCAAAGCCGTCCGTACAAACAACAAGTCAAAGCGATTACGATTTGCCCTATGCTATTGAAAAAGGCTTAAAGGCAGAATCTGCAAGGCTGACCGAAAAGCTGCTTGACAGCACAGAGCCAATGGATATTGTAAACAATTACCTTATACCGGCTCTTGACAAGGTAGGTATGAGCTTTGAACAGGGAAAAACCTTTTTACCCCAGCTTATTCAAAGCGCAGGTGCGGCGCAGGGTTGCTTTGAGGTGATAAAAGCACGACTTGCACAGTCAGATACTCCGCCTGTGAGCAAGGGTAAAATTATACTGGCAACTGTAAAGGGCGATATTCACGACATCGGCAAAAACATTGTCAAGGTGCTTTTGGAAAACTACGGCTACACCGTTGTTGACTTAGGCAAGGACGTTGACCCGCAGGTTATTGTAAATACAGCTATTGAGCAGAACATAAGGCTAATCGGCTTGTCGGCTCTTATGACCACAACGCTTGCAAGTATGAAAAGCACTATCAACCTCATTCACAGCACTAAGGAGCTTAATGACGTTGACGAAAACGGCGAAATTATCCCCAATACGTGCAAATGCGTAACCTTTGTCGGCGGTGCGGTACTCACGCCCGAATATGCAAAAACAATACACGCCGACTACTACTGCAAGGACGCAAAGGAAAGCGTAGATGTTGCCAAAAAGCTCCTCGGCTGACATCACAGCTTTCACGATTTGACAAAACAACTAAAAATATTGACTTTACAGCCGTTTAGTTGTATAATTTCTTAGGATATACTTAAATTGGAACGAGGGATTGTCGTTGAAGCAATTTAAAGTAAGACGAATTGTTTTGCTTTTTGCCGACCTGTTCTTTATTTTAGTAGGTGGCATAATCGCAAATTTTATATTACAGCTTTTTTCTATTGATATATTTTTAGGCGAGGACTTCTCTTTAAGCGCCGGAAAGCTATCTATATCACTGCTGATAAACGTAGCTATCTGCCTTTTGTCATTGTTTTTGTGCGGTGCGTACTCAAAAATGTGGCGGCACTTTAACGAAAAGGACTACTTAAGTTGTATTGCGGGTATGACTGTCGGTATGGTGATAAGCACTGTTTTGCAGTCGTTTTTCAGCAAGCAGACGATAGTTTTGTTTTTGTTTATCAACTATTTTATATCTGTTTTCGGAATAATACTTTTCAGATATATTTTTAAAAACGCCTTTCTTGATAATTATGAATTTGACAATATGCAAAGCGGCAGACGCACTATGATAGTAGGCGCAGGCTGTGCAACTATAATGATTCTGACGGAGCTTAAAAACGCAAAATCGGATTTTAACAATCCGTTGCGTGATATAGTTCCCGTCTGCCTTATTGACGATGACAAGACAAAGAAAAGCCTTGCAATTGAGGGCGTTAAGGTTATGGGTACTACAAACGATATACCCGAGCTTTGCAGAACGCTCGGCATTGAGCTTATTATCTTTTCAATTCCGTCCTGTACGGCAGACGATCACAAGCGAATACTCAACATCTGCTCAAAAACAAGATGTGAAATCAAGGTTGTGCCGTACCTTAGCAATTTGCTTCTTGACGGCAGTGAAAACCAGATTACACGTCAGATTAAGGATATTAAAATTGAGGATCTGCTCGGACGTGAGCCTGTAACCTTTGACAAAAGCGACATCAGAAAGCTTATAAATAACAAGGTCTGTATGGTAACAGGCGGCGGCGGTTCAATAGGCTCTGAGCTTGTTCGCCAGATTGCAAAATACAAGCCAAAGCAGATTATCATAATTGACATATACGAAAACAACGCATATAATATCCAGCAAGAGCTTATTATGGAATACGGAAGCACTCTTAATCACGAAACTATAATTGCATCTGTTCGTGATTATAAAAAGATGGACTCTGTATTCAAAAAATACAAGCCCGACATTGTTTTTCACGCCGCCGCTCACAAGCACGTTCCGCTTATGGAAACAGTGCCTGAGGAGGCAGTTAAAAACAACATTATGGGTACGCTCAACGTTGCAACGCTCGCCGAGTTTTATGAGGCAGAGAAGTTTATTATGATTTCAACCGACAAGGCTGTAAATCCGACAAACGTAATGGGCGCTACAAAGCGGTGCTGTGAAATGATTGTTCAGTACAAGTCGCAGTACAGCCAGAAAACAGAGTTTGTTACAACACGCTTCGGCAACGTTTTAGGCTCTAACGGCAGTGTTATTCCGCTTTTCCGTCATCAGATTGAAAGCGGTAAGCCTGTAA
>CAMFTQ010000149.1 GCA_945988865.1 uncultured Anaeromassilibacillus sp. | reverse complement strand
ACAACGTCCTTGCCGATACCTAATGCACTGCAATCGTATCCTGCAACATATTTCTGAATCCATGTTGCATCGTTTACAGTGAGCTTTCCTCCATCGACATTTGCAAGAATTTGCTGCTCATCAGATAATGTAACAACATCTGCAACTGCCTTCTGGATATGTGTTGCGTCTTTGATGTCGATTTTTTCGCTCTGGTCAGCATCGCCTAAAATACCGATGACTTTACCGTTTAAGACATCTTCTGCGGCCGAAACGCCAGGAATTGCCATTGCAAACATACTTAAAATCATTGCAACAACAAGTACAAGGCTTAGGGCCTTTCTTTGTTTTTTCACAAAAATTCCTCCTAATAAGTTTTAATGATATCAATCATTAAAGCTATTATAGTATATTTTACAGAAGAATTCAACATATTTTTAAATTTTTTGTAACAAATTATTAAAGGGAAATTTATTAAAAATTCACAATTTTTGTAAATTGTTATTTTACTTTCTTTCTATCTAATGTGCCAATACATACTCAAGCAGTATTCTCAATTCCACACACAGCAAAAAAACATCCCCGATTTCTCGGGGATGTAATAGTCGGAAATTATCAGTTAATCAAATTGATTAGCCGTTAACTCTCTTGCGAACTACAAACATAGCGCCTGTAGCAGCAACTAATACAGCGAGTAATACAACTGCAAATGATACGTCACCTGTGCTTACTGCACCGTTAGGATCACCTGTGCTGCCACCCTGCTGGTTAGGAGTTGTTGTAGGAGCCTCGTCCTCTGAAGCAACTGTTGTTGGCTGCTCTGCAGCAGGAGTTGTTGTTGCAGGATCTGTTGGAGCAACTGTTGTTGGCTGTTTGCACTCAACAGCAACTTCCTCTACAAGGCTGAACTCGTTTACTTTTTCGCTGTCAGCAGCGTAAACCTTATCGTTTACAGAGTTCATCTCTTCGATAACTGTTGTGATTGTTGTATCAGCAGCAGCTACTACGTCAAATGTTAATGTAACAAGTACGCCTTCTGCTGTGAAGTCGATACCCTTAAGCTTAGAGTCGTTAAACTTAACTTCGCCTGTTAAGTTCTCGTTGTAAACTACGTCAGAATCTACAGGGAAAGCTACCTCGCAGTCGAGAGGCTTTCTGAGCTGGAGAACAGCTTCGTCATACTTAACTGTAGCCTGGAAGTTAACGAGCTTCTCGTCAGCTGTAAGCTTAGCTGTGTATGTTACAACGTCGCCAACATGAACTTCCTGACCATTTACTGTGCCTGCAGGAGCAGCAGGAGCTGTTGGCTCAACAGTAGCTGAACCGTTAGGATCTGTGCCGTACTGACCGTTGCCATAGTAGAAGTACCAGTCACCGGCATAAACCTTCTGAATAAGATGTGTGAGCTCGTTTTCAACCTCTGTGATGTTTGTGCAAACATAGATCATATTGTTGAAGCCTTCAGGAAGACCATCAGGATAAAGATCGCTTTCGCCGGGATCGTAATACTCTGAAGGAATGTTTACTGTCTGCTTAGCCTTATCGCCAACACCTTCCTGTGTTGCACCGTCACCGGCATCAAGCATATTTGTCCAGATAATAGCTGTTACGTCCTTAGGGCAGTCAACGTAGAATACGCCGTCAGCAGCGTCCTTATGTGCCTTGTACATATCCTGCCAAGAAGCAGGAGCGTCTGTAGCATCCCACCAGTAGATACCTGCATCTGATGTGAGTTCGTTGTACCAATCATCAGGCATTAAGAAATAGTATCTGTTTGTTTCTACACCTGCTGATGGAACATATCTTCCGTCTGCGTCTACATCAGCAGAAACGCTTACTGTAGCAATGGCAAACATTGATACAACGAGCATTAAAGCTAATAAAAGACTAAAAATTTTCTTTGACATCTTTGTTTCCTCCTAAATTTAAGTTTCTTTTCCGACTATATCGGTAATACTGATTATATAATACAAGGGTCAAAAAATCAACTCTTTTTTACAATTATTTATTACAATACTGTAACTTTTTTGCTGATTAGATTTATTGCACTAACTAAAAGAAAATACATTGTATAATTTGACCTGTATTACCATATATCTTCTTTCTGTGTCAGATTATTTTTTCTTTTTAACTACTAAAAGCACAATAATTGCTACTACCAGAACAGATACAGCAATACCCACGAATACAGCCGTCGGATCAAGATCAGCCGGTTTATTTATATTCTGCGGCTGTGTTACGCTGTTTATATCGACAGAATTATCAACAACATTGCCGTTTTTATCTACTACGGCTGTTGAGCCGTTAATAACTGTTGTGTTTACGGTATATGTCTGAACCGACGAATCCTGCTCAACGGGAATGTCATTTCTCTCGCCCTTGCCCTCTTTATTGTTTACAAAGTCGCCCTTTTCATCAGCCGAAACGTTTTCATTCAGGATAGGCGGTTCATTCTCTATAACCTTAGCACCGTTAATTTCAACAGTGTTTGTCAGCGTGTATCTTTGCAGATATGCGCCGGAGCCTCTGTCGTAATATATGTCGTACATTTCCTGAATATTATATGTAATATCAGAAGCACCCTCGCCTATAACCTCAAACTTCACTGTCAGAAGCTGTTTTGGTTCTTCAAACTTTTCGCCCATTACGCCCTCTGTCCAAAGGAAAATCATTTTTCCCGGCTCGCTGAGCTTTTCGTTTACAACTGCCGAGGTTAATGTTTCACTCTCAAGCGAACCCTCTACAACCTTGAGCTTTGATGGGTCATAATACACATACATCTGAACACCTGCAAGCGGATAGACCAAGTCGCTGAGGTTTAATGTGTATGTTACCTTGTCGCCAACCTTTGCTGTCTTACCGTTTACAAGCGTATCAGCCGCAAAGCAATTGACGCAAGATATTAAAATCATCAGCAGACACATTACTGTGCTGATAATTACTTTTGCTGTTTTCTTCATCACGATTAATCCTTTCTTTTAATAACGTACAAATCCCGACTATATGCACATACTGCATAAGTCCTTTTATCATTATATATTATTCTCAGAGAAATTTCAATTATTAAACTGTAATTTGCATAATTTTATGAAAAACAACGAAACTATCAGCTTTGATTAACAGCAAAGCAGGGCAGCATAACTGCCCTGCTCATCATTTTAGCTTAATCCTAAAAACCATAGTCTAAAGTCTAAGCCTTATTATTTCAGATAT
>CAMFTQ010000148.1 GCA_945988865.1 uncultured Anaeromassilibacillus sp. | reverse complement strand
TGATTAAGCGTGACAAAGAGGGCAGAGGCTTTACGTTTTATCACTATATGATTGACCTAAAGGGCGGTCCTTGTATTTACAAGAGGATTTCAGGCTGTGGTTCGGGTACAGAATATATGGCTGTTACCCCTTGGGGAGAGCTTTTCCCCTGTCACCAGTTTGTCGGCGACCCTAAATACAGCTTAGGCAACGTTTTTGATGGTGTTACAAATACACAGGTGCGTGACGAATTCAAGCTGTGCAACGCCTATGCAAGAGAGGAATGTAAAAACTGCTGGGCAAAGCTTTTCTGCAGTGGTGGCTGTGCGGCGAACGCATACCACGCAACAGGCTCAATCACCGGCATCTATGAGTACGGCTGTGAGCTTTTCAAAAAGAGAATAGAGTGCGCAGTTATGATACAGGTCGCAAAGGCTCTTGATTGATATTTTTAACAAAAAACATAAAGGCGGTACAAGCTATGATTATTGACACACACGTGCATATAGGAGAAATGCTCGGCTTTTCGCTTACAGAGGAGGATGTTCTGTACTCTATGCAAAGGTACAAAATTGACTTTTCTCTTGTTTCAAATATTGAGTCTGCGGAGTTTGACCACGAAGGAAACATTATACCGGAGGAATATCAGGTATCACAAATTGAGTCAAACAAGAAGGTTTTGGAATTTGCAAGAATTAATCCCGAAAAAATCGGAGCTTTAATATGGGCGAAAACCTTTAGCGAATATCCCGACAAAGACTTAATTTCTCTTATAGAAGAAAACAGAGAGTACATTTACGGACTGAAAATTCACCCCTTCCATTCAAAGGTTGCACCCGATGACGTGAAAATGGAACAATGGTACAAGCTTTGCGAAAAATACGATCTCCCTGTAGTTTCGCACACAGGCGGATGCGAAGAGGCGCTTTCTATCCATATGTATAACGCCGCAAAAAAGCACCCGAACATAAGCTTTGTTATGGTGCATATGGACTTGGGCTCTGACAATAAGGACGCTGTAGCACTGCTTGGAAAGCTTCCTAATTTATACGGCGACACAACGTGGGTCAGCACTCAAAGTACGCTTAGTGCTGTCAAAAAATGGGGAAGTGAAAAAATGCTTTTCGGTTCAGATAACCCGATTGACGGCAAGGACACATATCTGTGCAACAGAACAGGCGACCGTTCGCTTTATCAGCAGTATTTTAATGAGCTTAAGGCTGTTCTTGCAGATGATGATTACGAAAACATAATGTATAAAAACGCAAAAAGAATTTTTAAAATCAGCGATAGCGTTATTGCTAAAACAGAATAAACAAAAATTAAACGCCTTTCGACCGTTTACAGCGGTTGAAAGGCTTTTGCAGTTTTCAGAATAAAATAACCGTTCAGACAAACAGATAATTCACCGTAAGTACAATAACGCCTAATGAAATCAGAACAACACCTGTTACTCGGTTGAGTGTAAGGGGCTTTGCATTGTTTGCAATAACAGCGGCAATTCTTGCCCATATAAGCGTAAAAATCATACACAGGACAAGCGTTGATACATCGGGCAGCTCTCCTATCGAGAAATGGCTTACAGCACCTGTGAGCGCTGTGAACGTCATAATAAAAACGCTTGTGCCGACAGCGCATTTTAATTCATAGCCTAAAAAGCTTGTCAGGACAAGGAGCATCATCATACCGCCGCCTGCACCGACAAAGCCACATATAAAGCCGATAAGAATACCGCCGATAACAGATTTGATTATCCTTGTTTTCTTCGGTTCATTATCCATTGACGCTTTTGTAGTCATAACAGGCTTTACAAGAAAACGAACACCAAGCAGAATTGTCATAAAAACGCTGAAATTACCCATTACAGCATTTGGCAGAAGGCTTGAAACGTAGCTGCCGACAAGCGTAAAGGCAAGAACGCACAGCATCATAATCAAGCCGTTTTTTATGTCGATATTCTTATTTTTCTTGTACGTATATGCACTGACAGCACTTGCCAGAACATCGCTTGCCAAGCCTATTCCTACTGCGGTGTATGCCGGAATATTCAGAAAAGTAATAAGCAGAGGACTGACAATTGCGGCAGCACTCATTCCGGCAAAGCCTGTTCCTATACCGGCTCCCGCACCTGCGATAAAGCATACTAAAACCTTGATAAATAAATCCATTGTATCACATACTCTTTCTGTAAATTCAGTAAAACCGCTTAAAAGCATTTACATATCTATCATATAAGCGCATCAGCTTTATGTCAATACACATACCTGTGAACATATTCATAACAGCTTTGATTATAGAAAAAACAAAAACAACAGCCCTTCAAAAAGCAGGATTCTTTGTGAAAGGCTGTTGTTTTTTAAAATACATTTATAAGACACTTTGTGATTTCAAATATGCTTTTACAGGTTCTTATTGCCTGTTATTGTAAATTCCATATGCGCCGGTACTTCAAAAATTTCAATAGGAACAGTGCCTAATTCAATTATTCCGCTTATTGTGCCGAATACCATTGAACGCCTGTCGCAGTCAACTGACATACATTTTGATTCAACGACAGTCGGCTCAAAAATCAGCTTTAAGCCTATTTGCGAACACTCAAATTTCCATATCCTGTCAAGATGCTCCTCACTGCCCTCCATTTTGACAGCAGATATCTTATACATACTGCCGTCATAGAAAAAGCAGTTTTCAATATCGGAATAATTATCTGTCAAGCCGCTTGTAATACATATTGCAAAACGCTTATCACTGATAAAGCCGTCTGCGTATAAGGCGCTGTAAAAGGTCTTGTCGGGTGTGCAATAGCGTGACCAGTCAAGGTAGGCACAGCTGTTTTCGTCACTTAAATTATACTCTGCGCCGCCACACCTTATCACACCGCTTACGCTCATTGAGGGCATAAATCTTTTGATAAAGAAATTTCTTTTATGCTTTTCACCGAAATCAACAGAAGAGTTTATGCTCGGCTTGTTTTTGTCGCTTATAGCCACGTTTACATAAAGATTTTTACCGTCTGCAAAATTGATAAAATCAACCTTTAAATATCTTTTGACAGCTGTGTTTGCGAAGTTTATGCCTATTCTGTTGTCAGCGTATGTAACATCGCCGTTTTTGCTTGATAACGGCATTTTAACACTGCCTGTTGCAAATCTTTTTACAACGGTGCTTGTGTTTATAATTCCGTCATCAAAATTTATCAGAGTAGCTGTAATCTGCGCAGTCATAC
>CAMFTQ010000147.1 GCA_945988865.1 uncultured Anaeromassilibacillus sp. | reverse complement strand
GTGCGCCTGCCATAAGTGCGTCAATATCTGCACCCGATACAGCGATAGGCAAAAGGCCAACGGCTGTAAGTACCGAGAATCTGCCGCCTACATCATCGGGAACAACAAATGTTTCGTAGCCTTCCTTGTCTGCAAGCTGTTTTAGAGTACCTCTTGCCTTGTCTGTTGTGCAGTAAATTCTTGACTTTGCTTCCTCTTTGCCGTATTTCTTTTCAAGATATTCTCTGAAAACTCTGAAAGCGATAGCAGGCTCTGTTGTTGTGCCTGACTTTGAAATCATATTGATAGAAACGTTTTTGCCCTCGCATATTTCGAGCAAATCAGATAATGCAGAGGAGCTGATGGAGTTACCTGTGAAGTAAATCTGCGGTGTATCCTTTGCAAGAGCGTTGTAATTCTGAGAAGTCAGAAACTCAATAGCCGCACGTGCGCCGAGGTATGAACCGCCGATACCGATAACGATAAATACATCGGTGTCCTTCTTGATTTTTTCGGCAGCCTTTTTAATTCTTGCAAACTCTTCCTTGTCGTAATCTGTAGGAAGTGTGAGCCAGCCGATAAAATCGTTGCCAAGACCTGTGCCTGTGTGGAGCATTTCGTGCGCTGTTTTCACCATAGGCGCTATGCCTTTGAATTCATCCTCATTTATAAAGCCTTTTAAATGCTTTTCGCTTAATGTTGTTGCCACTTGAAACGTCCTCCTAAAAAACAAATTTTTAGATTTCAGCAATAACTTGTGTTGCTTTTGAAGTATTATACAATATTTTTGTTATTATTGCAAGGAATTTACGCATTTTTATTTTGAATTTTATGTGATTATTTATAATCGCAAAAAACAGTCGAGCAAAAACCTGAAAACAGAGCCGAAACAAATCTTATCAACACTGCCGTCTGTGACAATCGGGTACTGTGCAAGCGTGTTGTCACCGCTTTTGTAGGTGACAGTGCCTACCCTTTGATTTTTTTCAACAGGCGCATTAAGGCTTTCGGGAAGGTCGGTTGTAATCTCAATATTATTTTTACTGTTTTTTTCGGTAACTATGCTGTCGCCTGCTGTAGTTTTGAGCCTTACGCTGTCTGTCATTCCGCCTTCAACGGTTAAGTCGGGGAGCTGTGTTTTTTCTGTATCAAGCTTTGTAACGCAGTAGTTAGCAAAGCCGTAGTCGAGCAGTGCGGCGGCGTCTGCAAAGCGTTCTTTGCCTGTTTTACAGCCTAAAACTACAGCGTTGAGCGACAGACCGTCTCGTGTTGCAGAGGCTGAAATACAGCTTCCGGCATCGTTTGTAGTGCCTGTTTTAAGTCCTGTAATGCCCTTGTAGGTTTTGAGCAGCTTGTTTGTGTTTACTATCTGAGTTTTTCCGTCACGCAGATAGTCAAGCCATATTGACGTGTATTCAAAAATCTTTTCGTGCTTCATTAACTCACAGCTCATAAGGGCAACGTCATAGGCACAGGTGATGTGTCCCTCCTCGTCAAGACCGTTGCAGTTTTTGAAAACTGTCTTTGTCATACCGAGCTGCTTTGCACGTTCATTCATTTTGTCAACAAATTCGCCCTCTGTACCGCATATAAGCTCGGCAAGAGCCACCGCCGCATCATTGGCAGACGCTACAACTGTAGCCTTTATCATCTCGTGAACAGTCATAGTTTCGCCCTCGACAAGCCATATGTCAGAGCCACCCATACCGGCAGCGTGTGCAGAGGCTGTCACATTATCGTCAAAGGTGATCTTGCCCGACTCTATCGCTTCAAATACGAGCAGTAACGTCATAACCTTTGTGATTGATGCGCAGGGCATCTGCTCGTAAGCGTTTTTCTCATATAAAACCTTGCCTGTGTGAGCCTCAACCAATATGGCAGAGGGTGCGCTTATTTCATCATCAATAGCCGCAAACGCAATACCGTTAAATGAAAAAATTATAGCAATACATAATAAGAAAGAAATCACCGCTGTTTTTCTGAACATAAAAAACACTCCGTTGTATTGAATTATTACAATACTTATGAACGGAGCGTCTGATGTATTCTTTTATATCAATTTAAAATTAGGTTGTTTTTCAAAAGTTGGGGTTATACGTAGGCTCCCCTTAGCAAGGGGAGCTGTCAGCTCTGCTGACTGAGGGGATTGTCTTGCACCTTTACTTCGGCTTTGTGCATTAGTTGGGTTTTACTCATTACCCACAACCCCTCCGTCAAAGCCTTCGGCTTTGACACCTCCCCTTGCACAGGGGAGGCTTTTAGTAATCTCTTACCACAACATTTGCAATAGAACCTTAAAATATTGTGTTAGCTTTCAATAAGGCATACGCTGTGCGCAGAAATTCCAAGTCCCTCGCCCGTAAAGCCTAATTTTTCTTCCGTAGTAGCCTTTACATTAACCTGCTCCTCTGAAACACCGCAAGCGTTTGCAATATTTTTAACCATCTGAGGAATATAAGGCTTGAGCTTAGGCGCTTGTGCGATAATCGTAGCGTCAATGTTGCTGATTTTATATGATTTATCTTCAAGTAAACTGACAACGTGACGTAAAAGCTCAATGCTGTCTGCGTTTTTGTATTTTTCGTCAGTATCGGGGAAGTGCTTGCCGATGTCGCCCAGAGCGGCTGCACCGAGCAGTGCGTCCATTACTGCGTGAACAAGAACGTCTGCGTCACTGTGACCTAAAAGACCTTTTTCATACGGAATACAAACTCCGCCTAAAATCAGCTTTCTGTTTTCTGTCAGCCTGTGTACGTCATAGCCGTGACCTATACGCATTGTTATTCCTCCCCGTTTCTGTGCTGAATTATTGCATTGGCAGTCAGAATATCTGTTTTTGTCGTGATTTTTATATTTTCGTAGCTGCCCTGTACTATCATCACTTTTCCGCCTGTTCTTTCAATAAGCTGGCAATCGTCCGTAAGCGTTAAGCCTTCCTTTTCTGCCATTTCAAGTGCGCAAAGATACAAGCCTCTTTCAAATACCTGCGGAGTCTGCACAGCATACATTGTACTGCGGTCTGGAGTTGATATTATCACGTTATTGTCGTTGACAACCTTTACTGTGTCAACAACAGGCACACCGAGTGTTGTCGCATTATGCAAAAAGGCTTTTTCGACTACTCTGTTTATATCGTCAGGTGTAACAAGCGGTCTTGCGCCGTCGTGTATTGCAAGGTATTCACAGCGAATGTCGGCGGCTCTTACTCCGTTAGATACGCTTTCACCCCT
>CAMFTQ010000146.1 GCA_945988865.1 uncultured Anaeromassilibacillus sp. | reverse complement strand
ACCCCTCGTCATTTTCAAAATACGGTACTGCCTACACCATTGTAACAAAAAGAAATCTACAGAAAAACGGAGGAAAAAGCTGTGCTTGATTCAATATTTAACCCTATTTACACATCTAATTTTAATTTTACGTCATACATTTTTTGTACCCTTGCGTCTGTTGTGCTTGGACTTATAATCGCCGGTGCATCAGGCTTTAAAAATAAGCAGAGCAAAAGCGTTACCTTATCGCTTATATTACTGCCGGCAATAGTGCAGACGGTTATTATGCTTGTAAACGGCAGTGTCGGCACAGGTATTGCAGTTATGGGAGCCTTTTCGCTTGTGCGTTTTCGCAGTGTCCCCGGCTCTGCAAAGGAAATTGTCGCAATTTTCCTTGCGATGGCAACAGGACTTGCAACGGCGATGGGTTATGTGCTCTTGGCTGTCGTATTTGTCGTGATAATTTGTATTGTGATGATATTATCCACCCTTATCGGCAAGGGAGAAAAGGACGATTTATGTCGTGAGCTTCGCATAACAATTCCTGAGGATTTAAGCTATGCGCACTGCTTTGATGATTTGTTCCTGAAGTACACGCAAAGCACAAGGCTTGTTACCGTTAAAACGACAAATATGGGCAGTCTTTATAAGCTCATTTATGACATCAAACTCAAAAATGACGACAGCACACAAGCATTTATAGATGATTTAAGATGCAGAAACGGCAACCTTGAAATTTCAATAGCTGTTCGTGCCACAGCTGAAAGTACACTTTAACGGAGGTTTTGCAAAATGAAAAGAATATTAGCTTTAATACTCTGTGCAGTGCTTGTATTGTCTTTTACCGCCTGTTCACAGGAAAGCTCATCAACAGACAATACGCAAAATGCAGAAACAACAGAAAGTACTGCTATTCAGACAACAGAACAGACAACAGTTAAGGCAGAAACAACGGCAACAACGCTTAAAGACGGCGACTACGATTTATCCTTTACAGAGCGTGACTGCGATTACTCCTATGACGAAACCGCCTGCAAGATAACATTTTCCGATACCTCTGTCAAAGCAGATAACAGCAGTGCGATTACCGTAAACGGTACAGACGTAACAATAACATCAGAGGGTACGTATATTTTAAGCGGCGGCTGTAATAACGGCTCGATAACTGTTGAGGCTGACGACAAAGCAAAGCTGCAGCTTGTATTTGACGGACTTGACTTAACAAGCACGCAGTCGCCTTTAGTAATTAAAAGCGGTGACAAGGTATTTATCACATTAGCAAAAGGCAGCGAAAGCTCACTTTCAGACGGTAGCTCCTACAGCTTAACGATTGACGATTCTACCGTTGACGGTGCAATTTTCAGTAAATCTGACGTTACAATAAACGGCAGTGGCAGCCTTAGCATTAACGGCAATTACAAGCACGGCATAGTTTCAAAGGACGACCTTGCTATAGTCGGCGCAACCGTTAATGTAAACTCAACAAGCACAGGAATTGACAGCAAGGACTGTGTAAAGCTAAAGGACGCTTATATCACAGTTACAGCCGGCAGTGACGCAATCCGTTCAACAAACACAGAAGAAACAGATACAAGGGGCTTTGTTTACATCAGCGGTGGCAGCTTTAACCTTACAAGCGAAAATGACGCTATTCAATCAGCTTCAATGCTCAGAGTTGACAGCGGAGCTTTTGACATTACCTCGGGTGGCGGCAGTGAAAACACAAAAGCTCACTACAACGAGCCTATGGGCAGAGGAATGCAGATGTTCACTTCTTCCTCTGATATTGAGGATTCAGAAAGCACAAAATCATTAAAGGCAGCTTTGAGCATAAAAATAAACGGCGGTGAGTTCAGCTTAAATTCAAGTGATGACGCACTGCATTCAAACGGCGATATAAGTATTTCAAACAGCACATTTAAAGTATCATCGGGTGACGACGGCTTACACGCAGATAATTCGCTCACAATAGACGGCGGTACTATTGATATTACCAAAAGCTACGAGGGTGTTGAGGGTGGACAAATCACCGTAAACGGCGGTAAAATTGCTCTTGTTTCAAGTGATGACGGCTTTAACGTTGCAGGCGGAAATGATGAGATGGTCAGGCAGGATCCTTTCTCAGCAGACAGCAGTAAAATGCTCACTATAAACGGCGGTTATATTTTTGTAAACGCATCGGGCGACGGACTTGATTCTAACGGCTCTCTCACCGTTACAGGCGGTACAGTGCTTGTAAGCGGTCCTGAAAACAGCGGTAACGGCTCGCTTGACTACAACAGCTCATCAAAAATCACAGGCGGTACGCTTATTGCGCTCGGCTGCAGCGGTATGGCGCAGTCGATTACAGGTGAAGGTCAATGCTCAATTTCGACAAATATTTCAGCACATAGCGGTAATACCTCGTTTGCACTTTGCGACAATAGCGGTAACGTGATAGCTTCATTCACACCGCCGAAGCAGTATTCAAATGTTGTTGTTTCAGCTCCTGCAATCAAAACGGGAGAAAGCTACAGTATTGTCTGCGGTGCAACGGTAAGCGGTGCTGACGAAAACGGCTTTGCGCAAAGTGCATCAGCAAACGGCGGTACAACGGTAACGGAAATAACTATGAATGATGAAAACTACGGCTCGGTCGGTTCGTTCGGAGGTGGTATGGGTCATAAACCAAGAATGTAGTATTAAAACAGTACGAATAATAAAAGGCAATACCACACGTCAGAATTCTGCGGTATTGCCTTATTTTTTCATCAGACGCCGAATTTTTTTGAGGTTCATCAATTTACCTGTATGAAGCAGTCGCATAGGTATGCTCCTTGCTCCTTTTTTGTAGCCTCTGAATCTGTATGCCTCAAGTATCAGCTCAAAATCAGCTCTGTCCTTTTTTTAGGTGCGTGCGGCGATTACTGTCAATTTCAAGTGTCCTTTTTTATGGGTATAGTTTATTATGATATTTTGTTTAACTAAATTAAATCCCATAATTATTCATCTCAAATCTGTTTATAATACTACATAATATGAAAACAATTTTTGGTTTCTGACTGTTAAGGTATAAATTGTTTGTCAGCATCTTTTTCGCATTATTCCTATCTTTATAGTAGTGTTATTGGCAAAAAAGTTTCATTTGTCAAGGAAAAAATGGATAATTCGTTTCTCATTTGGGTTTACACATACTATTGAGATTCTATTGCAAATGTTGGGGTAATAGAAGCAAAACAAATCCCCCC
>CAMFTQ010000145.1 GCA_945988865.1 uncultured Anaeromassilibacillus sp. | reverse complement strand
ACTCTTTTTAATCCCTCGTACTGATACAGCTTTGCAATTTTTACATTTTTTACAGTGCCGTCATTTGAGCATAAAACGGCTGACTGTCCTGTTTTTACAGTACCTCTTTCAACTCTGCCTACGCCGATTCTGCCGATATAATCGTCATAGTCGATATTTGAGAAAAGTATCTGCATAGGGCCGTCAATATCACCCTGGGGAGCAGGGATTTCTTCTATTATCTTATCAAACAACGGCTTCATATCTGTACCCTGCTCATATGGGTCAAGGCTTGCAAATCCGTCACGTCCTGACGCATATACAACAGGAAACTCAAGCTGATCCTCGTCTGCTCCAAGCTCAATAAATAAATCAAGCACCTCGTCAACTACCTCCTCGGGTCTTGCGCCCGGTCGGTCGATTTTATTGAGAACTACAAGCGGTTTTTTGCCAAGTCCCAGCGCCTTTTTCAGAACGAAGCGTGTCTG
The DNA here is from genome assembly GCA_945988865.1 of uncultured Anaeromassilibacillus sp. GTDB lineage: Bacteria > Bacillota > Clostridia > Oscillospirales > Acutalibacteraceae > CAMFTQ01. The sequence continues at coordinate 2,746 of CAMFTQ010000145.1, read as the reverse complement.
TGGCATACAGCCCTCGAATGCGTCAACAAGCAGAAGAACGCCGTCAACCATCATAAGGATACGTTCAACCTCGCCGCCGAAGTCAGCGTGTCCCGGTGTGTCAACGATATTTATTTTCACTCCGTTATACATAACGGCTGTATTCTTTGAAAGTATTGTGATGCCACGCTCTCTTTCAAGGTCGTTGCTGTCCATAACTCGCTCTGCAACTGCCTCATTCTGTCTGAAAACACCGCTTTGCTTTAAAAGCTGGTCAACAAGCGTTGTCTTGCCGTGGTCAACGTGCGCAATTATTGCAATATTCCTTAAATCTGCTCTTTCACTCATAAAAAATCAATCCTTTGACTTATACTAATATTCTTTTCGCATACCGACCATTATACCACAACAAAATAAAAAAAACAAATATTTTATGCTTACCAAGCAAAATACCGCACAATTTTCAATTTAATCGTGCGGTATCGTAATATTTCAGTTTATTATGACTATTTTTGTGCAGTATAATCACACTTTTCTTCTGATTGAGCGTACATCTTTTCCAATAAAATCCATCTTGGTACAGCTTCCTATTACTCTTGAAACAAAACGCTGTGAGTATTCCTTTTCTAATTCTGAAATTGTAAGGTTTGTGTTTAGTATCAGCGGTTTACCGCTTAATATTCTTGTGTTGAAAATATTGTAAAGTGCGGCTACCGTAAACGGTGAAGAAAATTCTGTGCCGATGTCGTCAATTATCAGCAAATCGCACTCTGTCAACGTTTGCTCTGTGTTGCTTTCCTCTTCATATTTTGATGAAAAGTGGAGCTTTTCGAGCTTTGAAAGTATGGCGGGAGCCGAAACATATACAACGCTGAAGCCTTTTCTGATTATCTCGTTTGCTATTGCAAGGCTTAAATGCGTTTTGCCAAGTCCCGTTGCACCTCTCATAAGCAGACTTCCCGATTCTGTTGTAAAGCTGTTGGCGTAGCTTTTGCAGAAGCTGAATATTTTTGACATTCTTGTATAGGGCGAAACAGAATTGTTCTCAACGTCCATTGAATAGTAGTCAAGATTGAATGTATCAAAGGTTGAAAGCGTAAGCGGTGATGTTTTGTTAAGCTCCTCACAAGCAATATCGGCAAGCGCCTTTTTCATACATTCACAGGTTATTGTTTTGTTGTTCTGCTCAATATATCCTGAATCACGGCATTTTTTGCAAACGTATTTCGGCTCTGTGTAATCGGTCGGCAGGTTATTTAAAACAAGCAGTGAATGAAGCTCGCTTTGCAGTGAAAGGCTCTTTTCCTTTAGTTTTTCAAGCTCATCTTTTGCGTTACCACCCTTTACAACGGCACGTGCCGCCGCCGTACCGCAGGCTGTAAGCTCCTTTGTAATCTCTTTTGCTCTGGGGATTTTCGCAAAAAGCCTTTGCTGTCTGATTTCTGCGTCATTTTCTGCCTTTAGCTTACGCTGAAAAATCAAGTCCTTTGCTTTTTGATACGTTTCTTTACTGTAACCCATAAATATTTACTCCTAATCATCAAAAATACTGCTCTGCTCAAACTCTGATAAATCGTAAGAGGCGTTCTCGCTGTCGCCCTTTTTTGTTGTTGATTTACCCTTTTTAGCTCTTTTTGACTCGCTTTTTTCTATATCCTCAAGGCATTTTATGTTATCTGCATTCCAGCGTTTTAATATGCCGTCTATGTATCTTAGGTTCATCTCGCCCTTTGAATCAACGCAAAGCTCGTACGCTTCACGCAGCATATCTGTTGTAAAGCCCCAGACATTGAGCCATTTTTCTGCATATTCAAGCTGCTGCTTTGTCGGTGAGCCGATATTCTTTACGCCGAATGTACTCGAAACAATCCCCCACGCATTGTAGCGCTGTTTTGACTGCTTTATCTTTTCTTCGGCAGCTTCAAGTGTAAAAATTTCTTCACTCGCCCACGCAATACCAAGACGCTCTATGGCTCGCATATTGCCCTTGCCCATACTCATACAGTACTGCATAAGCATAATAAGCACATCAACAGGCAAGCCGTCTGTATCGTGGAGCATTACAAGCGTTGCGGTATCTCCGCTTGACAGCGGTTTACCGAGAATTATCTGCGCTTCGTCCATAAGTGCCGCAAGACTGCTGTCGTTTTCTAACCTTTTGGCTACAAAAAAGGAATCCGGTCGCTGAGGACGTGACATAGCTCTTTGCTTTGGCTGTGGCTTTTCTGTTGCTTTCTCTTGCGTGTTTTCTGTATTTTCAGCTACCGTATTTTGTGCTGTGATTTCTTTTTGTTGTGTAGGCTCTGCCGTTACAGTAGATTCTGACGGCACAAGCTCGTTTTCTCTCTCAACAAGCAAGCCTTTCTCTATCCAGTATGTAAGAGAATCAGAAACATCGTCAGGGTGCATAGCAAGTGATTGTCCGATTTGCTCCTTTGTTAAGCTTTCGTTGCTGTGACGAAGAAGATACAAAAGCACCTTCAGCTGATACGCTGATGCAAGCTTTAAGTCCTCGTCAACAACTCGTGACGGAACGGCGAATATCGAGTTCCAGCCGCCTAAATTTATATTGTAAGACATTTTTCTATCATTCCCGTAAAAATCTTTTTAATCAGTATAACATAAACAAAGCAATAACTCCACAATTTTTTAAAAATTTATCTTGACAAATTTTATTTTGTGCTATATAATAGTCAAGCGTTGAAAAAACATTTGCGGATGTAGCTCATCTGGTAGAGCGCCACCTTGCCAAGGTGGAGGTAGCGAG
>CAMFTQ010000144.1 GCA_945988865.1 uncultured Anaeromassilibacillus sp. | reverse complement strand
GACTTTGACCCTAAGGGCAAGAGTGACGGCGAGGTTATGCGTTTCTGCCAGAGCTTTATGACAGAGCTTTACAGACATATCGGTCCTGACTGTGACGTTCCGGCTGGCGACATCGGTACAGGCGCACGTGAGATCGGCTATATGTTCGGTCAGTACAAGCGTTTACAAAACGAGTGGTCAGGCGTTCTGACAGGTAAAGGCCTTACATACGGCGGTTCACTTGCAAGAACAGAGGCTACAGGCTACGGTCTTTGCTACTTCACAGACGAGATGCTCAAGGCTAACGGCAAGAGCTTCGAGGGCAAGACAGTTGTTATTTCAGGCTCAGGTAACGTTGCTATCTACGCTACACAGAAGGCTACAGAGCTTGGCGCAAAGGTTGTTGCACTTTCCGACTCAAACGGCTATATCTACGATGCAAACGGCATCGACCTTGCTTGCGTAAAGCAGCTCAAAGAGGTTGAAAGAAAGAGAATTAAAGAGTATGTTAATACTCATCCTGACGCTACATACACAGAGGGCTGCTCAGGCATTTGGTCAATTCCTTGCGACATCGCACTTCCTTGCGCTACACAGAACGAAATTGACAAGGCAAGCGCAGAGCTTCTTGCTAAAAACGGATGCTTCGCAGTTGCAGAGGGCGCTAATATGCCTTCAACTCCTGAGGCTATCGAGGTTTATTTTGCAAACGGTATGCTTTACGGCCCTGCAAAGGCTGCAAACGCAGGTGGCGTAGCAACATCAGGTCTTGAGATGAGCCAGAACTCAGCAAGACTTTCTTGGACATTTGAAGAGGTTGACGCAAAGCTCAAGGGCATTATGCAGAGCATCTTCAAGTCATGTGACGAGGCAGCTAAGGAGTACGGCTTAGAGGGCAACTATATGGCTGGTGCAAACATCGCTGGCTTCTTAAAGGTTGCCGAGGCTATGAAGGCTCAGGGTTGCGTATAATTAAAACAGATTCTGTTTTCTCCTTTTATAAGTATAATAATAACAGAGCCAAGGTTTTGCCTTGGCTCTGTTGCTGTATATAATCATATGTGAGATAAATAGACAGTGTAATTTATCAATCCTGCGCTCTGTTGATAGCGTTGATTACGCCGAAAATTGATGACCTGTAAATATTGCTTGAAACACCTACACCGAAAATACTGCTTCCGTCCGGCTTTTTAAGCTCAATGTAAGAAACAGCCTTCGAGTCTGAACCTGCCGAAATAGCGTGTTGTGAGTAAGAAATAAACTCATAGCAGTCGATGCCTATGCTCTTTATTGCGTTAAAGAATGCGTCAATAGGTCCGTTGCCCACACCGCTGATTTTTGTATCAACAGGCACATCGCCGTTTGTTCTGAAAATGCACTCAATTTTCAGCTTGTTTTCATCATTTTTGTCCTCTGTGATAGTGGGATGCCCGACAATCTCATACTTTCTGTCGTGGAGCAGATAATTTTTCTCGAATAAATCAAACAGCTCCTTTGAAACAAGCTCTCTGCCAAGTCTTTCGCACTCTGACTGAACAAGCCTGCCAAACTCGGGGTGCATCTTTTTCGGTAAATCGTAGCCGAAATAGTGATTAAGTACAAATGCGGCACCGCCCTTGCCCGACTGTGAGTTGATCCTGATAATAGGCTCATACTGCCTACCGACATCAGCCGGATCAATCGGAAGATACGGAACCTCCCAGTAATCGGAGTTTGACTCACGCATATATTTTGTACCCTTGTTTATAGCGTCCTGATGAGAGCCTGAAAAAGCAGTGAATACAAGCTCGCCGATATACGGCTGACGTTCACCGATTTTCATATTGGTGCATCTTTCGTAAATCTCCTTGTACTTCGGCAGATCAGAAAAATCAAGCTGTGGGTCAACACCCTGTGTAAACATATTAAGACCGACAGTAACAATATCAAGGTTGCCTGTACGCTCGCCGTTTCCGAAAAGTGTACCCTCGACACGCTCAGCACCTGCTAAAAGTGCCAGCTCCGTTGCGGCAACTCCGCAGCCTCTGTCGTTGTGGGGGTGAATACTTATAATAGCCGCCTCTCTGTTAGGCAAATGGCGGATAAAATACTCCACCTGATCGGCATATGTATTAGCGGTGCACATTTCAACAGTGTTCGGCAGATTGAGGATAATCGGATTTTCCTTAGTACAGCCGAGTGTTTCCATAACCTTTTCGCAAATTACAACGGCGTTGTCAGGCTCTGTACCGCTGAAGCTCTCAGGAGAATACTCAAAGCGGAAGTTTGTGTCGCCCTCGTACTCGTCTGTCAGCTTCCTGATAAGCTCTGCACCCTTTACGGCTATGTCAATTACGCCCTGCATATCTGTGTTGAAAACAACCTTTCTCTGCAAGGTAGATGTTGAGTTGTAAAAGTGAACGATAACGTTCTTTGCGCCCCTTACAGCCTCAAAGGTTTTCTTTATAAGATGCTCTCTTGCCTGAACAAGCACCTGAATAGTAACGTCATCGGGAATGTGACCGCCCTCGATAAGTTCACGACAGATTTCATATTCTGTTTCTGATGCAGACGGAAAGCCGATTTCGATTTCCTTAAAGCCCATATCGCACAGAGCGTGGAAAAATTCGAGCTTTTCTTCCAAATTCATCGGGTCAATAAGCGCCTGATTGCCGTCACGCAAGTCAACACTGCACCAGATCGGCGCCTTTGTGATTACGTTGTTCGGCCACTGACGGTCGGGAAGGTTAATCTGCTTAAACGGAATGTATTTTTGAAAAGTAGGTTTCATATTTTTACCTCCTGTTTTTATTTAGTGGGTGATTTGTAAGAATAAAAAAATCGCCCCATAAAAGGGACGAATAAAAATCCGTGGTACCACCCTGATTCAAGCATATCTTGCGATATACTCCTTATTAGCCTCCAACAAGGCATTGACCTGTAACGTGGCCGCACGTTCCTCCCTATACATATATGATATACGTGTCGGACAGGAAAACTCAGGGATGAGCTATACATACAAGGTTAAACAGTAGTTTGCACCGTCCACTACCTCTCTTTGCAATAACGATTGTATCTTATTCCCTTCAAGGTTTTTAAGCTATATTTACTTATTACATATTATATACGACAAAAAAAGTTTGTCAAGCAGAAAAAGGTAAAAATTTAAAAGTAATAATTTTATAAAAAAGCAAAATAATATTAAGAAAAGTGTTGACAAAGAGTGCGGTGTTTGATATAATAGCAAAGCTGTCGAAAAAA
>CAMFTQ010000143.1 GCA_945988865.1 uncultured Anaeromassilibacillus sp. | reverse complement strand
TGTCAGCGCCTACACTGCAAACTCTTGCTATACAGTTACCGGCTGAAATAAAGCTGCCGGACATTAGCTTATCGCCCTTGTTTTTGTCTATTAAATCAGATTCACCTGTGAGTAAGCTCTCATTTACACTTACGGAGCCACTTATAACTACAGAGTCAGACGGTATCTGATCGCCTCTTTTTAGCTTTATTACATCATCAAGGACTATATCCTCAATAAGAATCTCCTGCTCTTTGCCGTCACGAAGTACAACGGCTTTTTTAGAAACTAAAATAGAAAGCTTGTCAACGGATTTTTTTGAACGAATTTCCTGAAAAATACCGATAGCTGTATTTGAAATCACAACGCCCATAAACAGTGCGTTTTTGTATGAGCCTGACAGTATAACCATTATCAGCAAAATTATGTTTACGGCATTAAATAATGTAAAAATATTGTCGTAAAAAATACGCTTTACCGATTTTGTTTTTACTGTAGTATCGGTGTTTACCTTACCCTGATTTACACGCTCCTGTACCTGCTGTGAGGTTAAGCCTTTAATTTCTGATGTATTTTCCTTATTTTCGTTTTGATGAGCTTCCATATGGCATCTCCTAAAAAATGAAGTCAAGAAAATTATATACAAAAATCTTGAATAAATCAAGTTTTTTGCTTGATACATACCAATAACATTTTGTGATTTTATATTTCCACTTAAAAATACAGCCTTTTAGCTAAAAATAAAATCGGCAACAGAAAGAAGGTGGAAATATGAAAAAGCCAAAGATGAAATATATTTTTTCAGCAGTGATTTGTGCAGCTTTTTTATCTGCTTGTTTTTTGCAGTCAAATAGCACAGCGATAAGGCTTGACGAAAACGCAGTAAACGTGAGCAACAGCAAGTCAAAATACGTTGTGCTTGGCGGTCAGACGTTTGGAATTAAGCTATTTACAGATGGAGTTATGATAATAAAAACCGAGGATGTAAAAACGCAAGACAGTGTTTATTCTCCGTCAAAAAATGCCGGACTGCGTGTAAATGACGTTATAACTCATATAAATGATAAAAAGGTGTTTTCAAACGAACAGCTCGGTGAGGCTGTGAAAAGCTGTAAGGGTAATGCTGTTAAGCTAAAGGTAAAACGAGAAAACGAAACGTTTGACACAAGTATTACGCCGATTAAGGACGCAGGCGGTGTTTACCGCATAGGAATATGGGTGCGTGACAGCAGTGCAGGGATAGGAACAGTAACGTTTTATGATACCGATAACGGATATTTTGCCACGCTCGGTCACGGAATTTGCGACAGCGATACAGACAAGCTCTTGCCCTTAAGTCACGGAGAAGCTGTTAAGGCAAATATAACGTCTGTGACAAGAGGTACAAAGGGCAATCCGGGAGGGTTGAACGGTTACTTTATTGATGAAGAAATCGGTAAAATTATTTGTAACTCAAACTGCGGAATGTTTGGTGAAATTGAAAATCCCCAGAATTTAAAAAACGGAATTCTGATAGAGCTTGCAAACGGAAATGAAGTCAAAACAGGCGACGCTTATATTTACTCTACCGTTGATGAAGGCGGTGTGAAAAAGTATTCCGTTAGGATTGAAGCTGTTTCATCATATAACAGTAAAAGCACAACTAAAAATATGATCGTCAGAATAACCGACAAAAGCCTTCTTGAAAAGACAGGCGGTATCGTTCAGGGTATGAGCGGAAGTCCGATTGTGCAAAATGGAAAGCTTGTAGGAGCAGTTACGCACGTATTTTTAAACAAGCCCGACACAGGCTACGGTATATTTGCAGAAAATATGAGCAAATATTTTGCAGATTACAGCAGTAATATGTCTGATATTGCAGCATAAAAAAGCTGATATAAAAAAATTGCCCCATTTTTAAAAAATTTTGATGTAACCTATTGCCAAATTTACCATTTTATGGTAATATAGTCACATCAAATAAATCATTAGGGGATGTTACCATGGAAAACAAGATTAAATTAGTTATTACCGAAGAAGCAAAGGATATTACAGGCGACAGCATAAATGTTCTGAAAAGCTACGGAATTGAAACTTATCTGTGCAAAAAGGACGGCGAGGAATTGGTAAAAAAGATTTCTCAGATTCAGCCGGATGTTGTAGTAATGGATTTGTTTATGGTAAATCTTGACGGCTTAGGCGTTATGCGAACGGTAAACGGCGAAAGCTATAAAAAGCCTGTATTTATTGTTTTTTCGTCATTTTCAAGCGATTTGCTCGAAAAAGAGTCAATAAACGGCGGAGCCTCTTACTTTATGCTAAAGCCGTACAACATCAGACAGCTTGCAGAAAACATTTTGTTTTTTATCAAAAATAAGGCTGATATTAAAAAGACTGTTGCAAGCGGTGCAAAGATTGACAGCTTCGGTATTGAGCTGAAGGTAACTGAAATTCTGCACCAGATCGGTGTTCCTGCTCACATCAAGGGATACCATTATTTAAGGGATTCTATCATTATGTCGGTTGAAAACCCCGATATTATAAACGCTGTGACAAAACAACTGTACCCGTCTGTTGCCAAAAAATACAGCACCACATCTTCACGTGTGGAACGTGCTATCCGTCACGCTATTGAGGTTGCGTGGGACAGAGGTGATGTTGATATTTTAAATTCCTACTTCGGGTACACAATTCACAACGACAGGGGCAAGCCGACAAACAGCGAATTTATAGCAATGATTTCAGATAAGCTGAGATTGCAAATAAAGTCGGCAAGCTAAAATAATCTAAGCGGCACAGAAAAGCTAATCTGTGCCGCTGTTGTTTTATGCATTATACAGTTCTGCCTATATCTTTTCTGAAATGCGCACCCTCAAAGGAGATTTTTGAAACGGCACTGTACGCTTTTTCAAGTGCTTCGTCAAGGCTGTCGCCTGTTGCCGTTACACCTAAAACACGTCCTCCGTTTGTGTAGAATTTGCCGTCCTTATACGCTGTGCCTGCGTGATAAACTGTTGCGCCCTCTACCTGTCCTTTGTCGTCCATTCCGAACATCTCTATTCCCTTTTTGTACGCTTCGGGATAGCCGCCGCTTGCCATAACTACACAAGCCGCCGCACCGTCATACCACTCTATATCAAGCTCTGAAAGCTTTTCATCAATAACAGCGTCACATATGTCGAGCAGATCTGTCTTTAAACGGGGCAGAACAACCTGTGCTTCGGGATCACCAAAGCGAGCGTTATATTCGATTACCTTGGGACCGTTTGGTGTAATCATAAGTCCGAAAT
>CAMFTQ010000142.1 GCA_945988865.1 uncultured Anaeromassilibacillus sp. | reverse complement strand
TGTCAGCAATACCGCATCTGCGGAAGCGGTAACTGCCCTGTAGGTGTAGCCACGCAAAATCCTGAGCTTAGAAAGCGACTTAACATAGACGCAGCCGCACAGCGTGTGGCAAACTTTCTGAATGTGTCGCTTGCCGAGCTTAAAACCTTTGCAAGAATAACAGGCAACAAAAGCGTTCACGACTTATGCTTAGACAACCTTGTTACAACAGACAGGGATATTGCAGAATATACAGGTATCCGTCACGCAGGACAACCGAACACAAGTATAACAAATAATTTAAATAAATCGGAGGTAAATAAAATGAAATACAAATGTAAATTATGCGGAGAAGTTTTTGAGGTAAAAGAGGGCGAAACACCTGTATGCCCTCGTTGCGGTGCAACAGGCGACAAGCTTGAGGTACTCACAGAGCAAATCAAAAATAAATACGCAGGCACACAGACAGAAAAAAATCTTCACGCAGCCTTTGACGGCGAATCGGGAGCAAGAAACAAGTACACCTACTTTGCGTCTGTCGCTAAAAAAGAGGGTTACGAGCAGATTGCAGCACTGTTCCTAAAGACAGCCGAAAACGAGCGTGAACACGCAAAAATGTGGTTCAAGGAACTTGGTGGCATCGGCGACACAGCAGCAAACCTTGCATCAGCTGCTGACGGCGAGAACTACGAATGGACAGATATGTACGAAGGCTTTGCAAAAACAGCAGATGAAGAAGGCTTCCCCGAGCTTGCCGAAAAATTCCGTATGGTTGGCGCTATTGAAAAGCACCACGAAGAGCGCTACAGAGCATTACTCAAAAACGTAGAAACTGCCGCTGTTTTTGAAAAGAGCGAAGTAAAGGTCTGGGAATGTCGCAACTGCGGTCATATAGTGGTAGGCACAAAAGCACCGCAGATATGCCCTGTCTGTGCACATCCTCAGAGCTACTTTGAAATCCATGCAGAAAACTATTGATTCCTAAACACTGTCCGACAAAATTAACAGCCAAAAATAAACAGAGCATAAGGCAATACCGAACACATATATGGCGGTATTGCCTTTCTTATTTAAGTAACAAGTAATCGAAACTTTCATAAAATGTCATATAGATAATAATTATCAAGTGGTGTTTTTTATGAGTATAAGCAAGTACAGTACATTTGCGGTAATCGGCGGCGACAAAAGACAGCTTTACACTGCAAAATCGATAGCTGATGACGGCTACTGCGTTACAATTGGCGGTTTTGACAGCGTTTCTTTAAATAACAGCCTTAAAAACGAGGACGCCGCTACAGCGGCGCTTAATTCAAGCATTATCATTTTGCCCTTGCCGGCAGTTAAAAACGGTAATATTTTAAACGCTCCCTTTTCAGATGAATTTATTTATTTTGACGACAGGCTCATAAATGCAGTTGCAGGCAAAAAAATATTCTGCGGTATGAAAAACAAGCTCCTATCGGCAGTGCCTGCTCTTGACAAAGATTTAGTATATGATTATTTAGAGCGTGAGGAGCTTGCTGTGCAGAATGCCGTTGCAACCGCTGAGGGAGCTTTGGAAATAGCTATGCGCCAGTATGACGGCACTGTAAACCATAGTCGCTGTCTTGTCTGCGGATACGGCAGAATTGGCAAGGTGCTGTCGCAGATGCTCAAAGGTCTTGGCGCAGACGTGACAGTTTCGGCAAGAAAAAAGTCTGATCTTGCGTGGATTTCTCTTTCGGGCTACAGGGCAATTCACACTGACGATTTAAAGGAGTACAGCGGCTTTGACCTTATATTCAACACAATACCGTCAATGATTTTTGACAGCGTTGTGCTTGCTCACACTGCCGTTGACGCTATAGTAATCGACCTTGCCTCACTGCCGGGCGGCGTTGACTTTGCCGCCGCAAGACGGCTTGGAATAACGGCATTTCAGGCGCTCTCTCTGCCCGGAAAGGCCGCCCCGAAAACAGCCGGAGAAATCATAAAAAACACAATTTACAATATGCTTGAGGAGGATAACAGGTGACAAAAGCTATTATCGGCTTTGCCATGTGCGGCTCCTTTTGCACCTTTTCAAAGGCGTTGATACAGCTAAAACAGCTTGTGGAAAGCGGATACAAGGTAATTCCTATTATGTCCTTTAACGCATACACAACAGATACACGCTTTGGCAAGGCAGAGGACTTCATAGGTAAAGCAGAAGAGATTACAAAAGAAAAGGTAATAGCAACAATAAATGACGCAGAACCGATAGGTCCTAAAAAAATGTGCGATCTGATAATTGTAGAGCCTTGCACAGGCAACACGCTTGCAAAAATTGCAAACGGCATAACAGACACGCCTGTGACAATGGCGGTAAAGTCGCATTTAAGAATACTTCGCCCTGTTCTGATAGGGGTGGCGACAAATGACGGCTTGGGTGCATCGGCTCAAAATATAGGCAAGCTGTTAAATACAAAAAACATCTATTTTGTGCCTATGTCGCAGGACGATCCCGAGAACAAGCCAAACTCGCTTGTAGCTCATTTTGACTTAACTCAAAAGGCTGTAGAAGCATCACTTTTACACCGTCAGCTTCAGCCTGTTTTTGCATAGAACCGACCACTCGGCAAAGCCTTTTTGCCTTTGGCAAAAAGCAAGGGAAAACTGCAAATACTGCAAAAACTTTACACACTCTGCAAAGGTTTTCCCTTGGTAAGCGTAAGCTTACGCTTTGCCGAGTTTGTTTTGTCTAAAATTAAACTTGCAATTCAAGCAAATATTTGATATATTTTTGTTAGATAAAAGAAAAGGATTGATAGCTTTGAAATTTTGTCCGAAATGCAAAAGATTAGATAAAAAATCAGCGGGCAGATGTGAACACTGCAACAGAGAAACTACTCAGATTAAAGACAAGGGTACTCCCGTTTTTCTTGTTTCAACAGGCGGTATTGACAGAAACAGAATTACCGCCGCTTTGTCAGATGTTAAGATTCCGTTTATTGAGCAAAAGCATAAAAAAGCAGGTGACGCCGAATCTGTACTCGGCTCGGGTGCTGTTGACGTTGATATTTTAGTGCCGTTTGCAGTTTATGAGCAAGCATATGACATCTGCGTAGGCATAGGTGCAATTACACCGAACGCAAGCGAAGAAAGCACTGATAGCGACAGTGAATATGAGGATCACACAGCCGACAGCGTAGCTCAGAAGATTGAGGAAATGAGCCCTGCAAAACGCACAACGTGGAGAATTATCTCGGCTATTTTGCTGATTATTGTATTTTCGGCTGTAATTCTCGGCACAGATTACATAAT
>CAMFTQ010000141.1 GCA_945988865.1 uncultured Anaeromassilibacillus sp. | reverse complement strand
ACGGTACAGTCAAAAATGGCTGTACCGTATGTTTTTAGATTAGTATTTTAAACATTAAATCTGAACAGAACTATATCTCCGTCCTTCATCACGTACTCCTTGCCCTCACTGCGAACAAGTCCCTTTTCCTTGGCGGCTGTCATACTGCCACAGGCGATTAAATCGTCAAAGGCAATAACCTCGGCTCTGATAAAGCCTCGCTCAAAGTCTGTATGTATTTTGCCTGCCGCCTGCGGTGCCTTTGTTCCCTCTTTGATCGTCCACGCACGAACCTCAGGCTTGCCTGCCGTTAGGTACGAAATAAGTCCCAAAAGTGAATAGCACTCCTTGATAAGGCGGTCAAGTCCCGACTCCTCAAGTCCTAAATCGGCAAGGAACAGCTCCTTTTCTTCTCTGTCCATCTCTACGATTTCAGCCTCAAGCTGTGCGCAGATTGGCAAAACGGCAGAATGTTCAAGTTGTGCAATTTCTCTGACCTTCGGCAGGTACGGATTGTTCTCTATACCGTTTGCAAAATCGTCCTCGCTCATATTTGCGGCATATATAACAGGCTTGTTTGTAAGCAGTGCAACACTTGACAAAAGCTCTGCTTCCTCCTCGTTACATTCAACGGAGCGTGCCGACATACCCTCGTTTAATGTGTCCTTAACTCTGTTAAAAAAGTCAAGCTCTGCCTGATATTTTTTATCTGCCTTTAAGAGCTTCTGCGTTTTGTCAATTCGTCTTGTAATCATCTCAACGTCTGACAGCACAAGCTCTAAGTTGATAGTTTCAATGTCACGAACAGGGTCAACACTGCCGTCAACGTGGATAATATCGTCATTGTCAAAGCAACGCACAACGTGAACAATAGCGTCGCACTCTCGGATATTTGACAAAAACTTGTTGCCAAGTCCCTCGCCCTTTGACGCACCCTTTACAAGACCTGCAATATCTACAAATTCTATTGACGCAGGTGTGTATTTGTCGGGATTATACATTTGCGCCAATTTGTCAAGACGTTTGTCGGGTACGGCAACTACGCCTACATTCGGCTCTATTGTGCAAAACGGGTAGTTTGCCGACTGTGCGCCTGCGTTTGTAATAGCGTTAAAAAGCGTACTTTTGCCGACATTCGGCAATCCAACTATACCTAATTTCATTTTATAATCAGACCTTTCCTTGTAACAAATAAATTAAATACAGCAGTCCGTAAATTACAGGCTGGTGCAGAATATATATCAAAAATGCGTGTGTGCCGATATATGACAAAATTCGGCTTCTTTTTTTATACATAAATTTCGGGAACTTTCCGTCCTTTGCAAGCCTGCCCAAGGCTGTTCCGAACAAAAAAGCAAAAAACCACGGTAAAAGCGGAAAATAATCGGCAGAGCTAAAGCTGTCGGACACAAAGCCGAAAATCAGAAAATAATCTGTACTCGGATGTGGCAAGGCAATACCAAAGCCACTGTTTATTCCCAGCACGTTATCCTTTATGCCGTAGGTTGCAAAAAACAGCAGAGCAAAAATTACTAAGGCGACTGCAAACGGAATTTTATCTATATACCTTTTGGCAAACGAAAAGATAAGAATACTAAGACCTAAAAAGTGCAGAATACCAAAATAAATCATACTTTTCGGCATAACAAAAAATGTTGCAAGGCTCACTATAACAGCTGCCGCCAGAATAGGCAGACTTCGCCTAAAATTATTGTGGCTAAGCTGTGACGAAATGCCCGAAATTATTATAAATGCTGCGGCAATAAACGGCTCTGCAGGTGTGAAAAGGTGAAACAAAAAAACGGCATACTCAACCGAAAACAAAAACGCCGCCGTATATATAGCGTGATAAATCACCATACAAAACACGCAAACGCCTCTTAGCTCGTCAAGTGCGTAAATTCGTTTTTTGCTTTGCAAAACGCAATCACCTTTTCGTTTTAAAAAAATATCTTGATATATGCTGACTTATGAAGTATTATAACACAAGGAACAAAATTTAACAACTACCGATAAAAAATATTTTATCACAGCAATAAAACGGGGGAATCTGTATGAAAAAACTCAAGTCTGAATATGACGTTGTGCTTTTTGACCTTGACGGCACACTGTCGCAAAGTGCGCTCGGTATAAGGCACTCGCTTGAATATGCGCTTAGTCAGATGGGCAAAACCGATATTGATTTATCTGACTACAGCATTTATATAGGTCCGCCTCTTTTGCATACGCTTACAAATTATTGCAAGCTCAATGACGATGACGCCGCCAAAGCCTTTGATTTTTATGTAAGTCATTACAACGAAAAGGGCAAGTACGAAAACAGACTTTACAACGGCATAAAAGAGCTTCTTATTGATTTAAAATCAGCCGGTGCAAAGACAGTAGTATGCACCTCTAAATACGAAGGCTTTGCAAATGAAATAGCAGAGATTTTAGGTATTAAGGAGCTTTTTGACGCTGTTTGCGGAGCAACTCTTGACGGCAAAAGAAAAGAAAAGGCAGATATTATCCCCTATGCGCTAAAAACAGTTAATGCAGATATATCGTGTAAAGCTGTTATGATAGGCGACACGTTTTTTGACGCAAAGGGCGCAGAAACAGCAGGAGTTGACTTTATCGGCGCTTTGTACGGCTACGGAAATAAGGAAAGTATGCAAAAGTATAATGCAGATAAATTTGCCGAAAGCGCAGACGATTTAAGAAAGTATTTGTTCTGCTGATTGTAATTTTAAGCGAAGTCTGCTCATATATTTTAGTAAATTTAAAATATGTGAGGGAATAGCTGTGTTTGTGCTGTCGGTTAACAAAAAAGGACTTAAAAAATATCTGTTTGTTGCGTTACTGCTTGTCGCTTTGTTTATATCGGCGGAGCTTTTTATATCGTCAAACAAAAAGCAGGATAAGGCTGTGTGCAGCGGCAACGAGTATTCTCTTGCCTTTGACAGCGACAGCGCAAGGCTTGATTTTATATCGCAGTTAGGCTTTGACAAAAAGCTTGATGAGGTTTTCAAGGACAAGGTGACTGTTCCGCATCAGTTTAACAAAACGTATCAAAGCTATAACGAGCTTCAGCTTTTGCAGGGACTTGACCTTTCAAAGTACAAGGGTGAAACGGTTGACAGGTATTATTTTGCTGTCAAAAAAGCTGACGCTTCAACCGTTGACACAATAAAGAGAAGCTGCCTTTATTTATGCGTTCTTTCAAAGGGCGGTACGGTAATAGGCGGTCACCTTGAAAGCGGTTTGCAAAATGATAAAATTACTACCTTTTTCGGTGAAAAGACAGGGTGA
>CAMFTQ010000140.1 GCA_945988865.1 uncultured Anaeromassilibacillus sp. | reverse complement strand
CTCGCCAAGCTCAAACGCAAGCATACCGCCACGTCTTAGCTTTCGTGTCCAGCTTTTTATGATAGCTCTGTAAAAGTCATAGCCGTCTGCTCCACCGTCAAGTGCAAGCACAGGCTCAAAGGAAATCTCGCTTTGCAGTGTTTTTATCTCGTCAGTTATAATATAGGGCGGATTTGAAATGATTAAATCAAACTCATTGTTGACAAAATCATTGTGACAGCAGAAAATATCGCCCTTTACAGCCTTAACCTTGCTGTTGTTATGTCTGATGTTTTTTTCAAGGTAAAAAAAGGCTTCGTCTGACTTTTCAACAGCAGTAATATCGGCGGTGGGGAAGATGCTTTCAAGCGCTATGGCAATAGCTCCGCTGCCCGAGCATAAATCGAGGATTTTTTTGCTTTTCGATTTTTCAAGGAATTTTACACAGCTGTTTACAACAACCTGCGTGTCGTCACGAGGTATTAAAACTCCCTTTCCGACAAAAAGCTCAAGTCCCATAAAATCCCATTTGCCGAGTATGTATTGCAGCGGTTCGTGATTTTGCCTTTGTCTGCACATTTTATCAAGTAAGGCAAGGCTTTCTTTGTCGGCTTGTTTGTCACCGTTTATGATTAGTCCTGTTCTGTCTGTGCCGAACACTGCCTCAATCATACACATAGCCTCAAATGAAGCGGCTTCAATTTCTGATTTTTGCAGATAAAGCTCTGCTTTCTTATATGCTTCTTTTATAGTCATATTACTTTATGATGTCTGTGCCGTCATCGGGGATAACGCACTCCATAGCCTTGATTGCAACCTCAATCATCTTGTCGTCAGGCTCTTTTGTTGTAATTCTCTGCGCCCACATACCGGGAGCCGCCATAATACGTGTGAAAAGATTATCATATTTACCGCATATTTTAATAATTTCATAGCCAATTCCGCAGGTGAGCGGTAAAAGAAGTATCTTTATAACAGGGCGAAGTGCAGATATGCCAAAGGGAGCAACAGGAACGAAAAGACCGATTACTATGCCTAAAATGAGCATATACACCATAAACGATGTACCGCATCGAGGGTGAAAACGGCTTTGCTTTTTTACGTTTTCTACAGTTAATTCCTCGTCAGCCTCATAGCAAAAAATTGTCTTATGCTCTGCGCCGTGGTACATAAACACACGCTTCATCTCTTGCATTTGTGAGCAAACTACTATGTAGCACAAAAACAGCACGATTTTTAGTACGCCCTCAAAAATCGACTTGTAAAATACTACAGACGGATCATCACCCTGAAAGGCAGGTACAATCTTGCTTGTTAAGTCAAAAAGGAATGTCGGCAAAAAGAAAAACAGCGCAACAGCCAGCGCAACGCCTAAAATAGACGCAATTACCATTAAAACGCTCATAAGCTTGTCGCCGAATTTTTCTGTCACCCATTTTTCAAATCTGCTCGGCTCTTCCTCCTCAATTTCGCCTGCCTCAAGCGCCTTGTCTGCTGAAAGCATAAGCGACTTGTAGGAAAGCTTCATAGAGTCAACAAGTCCTGCGATACCACGTATCAGCGGCAATTTAAAAATCTTGCTTTTCTGTGATAATAGGCTTACCTGTATATCCTCTGTGTAAATTTCATCCTCACCCATACGCACAGCAACGGTTGTACGCTTAGGTCCTCTCATCATAATACCCTCAATAAGTGCGCTGCCGCCGATTGAGGTTATTTTTTTAGCGTTTGATTTACTCTTTCCCATTTAAACATATCCTTTCCTGATATATGCTTTATCTTGTGATAAACTCTATTTCTTCTTCGTTGTTTTCCTCGGGTGGCTGTTCCTCTTTAATTATCGGCAATGTCAGTGTTACGGTAGTTCCTACGTTTTCGCTGCTTTCAATGTCAAGCGAGCCGCCGTGGAGCGTCATTATTTCATCTGCAACAGCCAAGCCGATGCCCGAACCGCTGACCTTTTTGTTTGCCTTGTAAAATTTTTCTTTAACGTGCGGTAAATCCTCGGCAGGAATACCGCACCCGTTGTCTGAAAATGCTATTGTAATGCTGTCGCCCTGCCTTAGCGCCTGAATACCAATCACACCGCCTGTCGGAGTGTATTTGAGCGCATTGTCAAGCACGTTTATGAACACCTGTCGCAGTCTGTTTTTATCGCCCGAAATAGCAGGCATCAGCTTGTCGGGTTCGTCAAATAATAGGTGCTTGCCCTCTTTTAACGCTCTTTCCTTCAGCATATAGATAGCCTCGTCAAGCTCTGCTATAATGTCAAGCGGTTCTCTAAAAAGGGTGAGCTTTTTGTTCTGCAGACGGCTAAAGTCGAGTAGCTCCTCTACAATACCCGTAAGTCGTGAGCTTTCGTTAATAATAACAGACATACCTCTGTTAAAGGTTTCCTCGTCAGACGCACCTGCAAACTGCATTGTTTCTGCCCAACCCTTGATAGCTGTGAGCGGAGTTCTCAGCTCGTGAGAAACACGTGAAATAAAGTCGTTTTTCATCTGCTCGTTATTCTGCAGCTCACGTGCCATATTGTTGATAGAGTCGCACAGCTCACCGATTTCGTCATCGTACATCTTATCAATAGTAGCGTCAAAGTCGCCCTGAGCGATTTTTGTAGCGGCGGCTGACATTTCTCTGACAGGGTGAACAATTGAGCGTACAAAGTAGCTGCCCGAAAAATACACAAAGAAAATAATCAGCAAGCCTACAGCGATAAAGGTGATTGTGATAATAAAAATTCTGTAGTTTGCATTTTCAAGAGAAACAACGTATCGCACAGCGCCTAACGTATCACCGTCCGGCGTGTGTATTACACGAGTAACTGCCATAACGCTTTCGCCGGAGCTTAGCCTTCCTGTCCATTTTGCAAAGCCTGATGAGCTGTTCTTTGCCTGCTCAAAGTCGGGCATTTCCTGATTTTCATCGGGCGCAAAGCCTGTTGAGTTAATCAGAGCCTCGCCTGCGGAATTTATAACCATAAGCTCCATAAGCCCCTTATCGGGGAAGCTTTCTACATATTCCCTTGCATTTGTCGTAAAATCAGAGATGCTTTCTGCCTTGTAGTCTATAAAAACATTTGAAAGCTCGTTTGATCTGTCTGTTATCGTTTGTTCAATGCTTGAGTAAAAGAGTGAATGAACTAAAAAGGAAAGGCACACAATTACAAGAATAACGGTGGCAACAATAACTGAAAGCACGTTTAAAACCCATCGCTTTGTAATTCCCTTAAAGACCATTTGCGCCCCTCCTTGTAAATTTTTAGCTAAAATACTCTGACTGCAAAGCGTTTAAGCAGTC
>CAMFTQ010000139.1 GCA_945988865.1 uncultured Anaeromassilibacillus sp. | reverse complement strand
CACAGTCGGCAGAAGATGACGCAGACGAAAACGAAGAGGATATGACCTCTGACGAAGAATAATTATAATGCTGTATCAAAGCGTATATGTTTTGATACAGCATTTGATTTAATGAATAATGAATGATGAATAATGAATAATTTCGGTGGCTTTTCGCAAAGCGAAAATAATAAATAAATAACGCACAAAACAGCCGACGCATTGTGTCGGCGGTTAAAGGTTTCCAAAGGGTCACTGACCCTTTGGTCGTTTAGGGAAAGGGATTTTTAAGGGAAAGGGGATCGAAACCCCTGTCCCTTAAATCTGCTTTCTTTTGCAACTTTTCTTTTCAGATAAAAGAAAAGTTGATAAAAAATTAAAAAGATGAATTTCACTAAGGAAACAAAAAGTCTATGCTTAAACCTAACTTATAAAAATACCCCAAAAATTTTATTTGACTAAACGTATAAAAAATTGTAGAATAGAAGTATTATAGAAAACAGAGATGATTTATTGTGACAGTTACAAATGAGGTTTATTTACGTTTTTGTTCGCTTTCTGTTTATAAGGGTATTTTAGGCAGAAGCGTTGTCAAAGCTTTCTTTAAGCTATTATGCTCACTTGAGTCACCGCAGGCTGAATTTTTAGAAGCCTACGGCGAGTTATATTCATTACTTTGTCAAAGAGGCTACAGTAACCGTTTTGCTTATTGTATGCAAGAGGCGGCTTTATTTGACGACAACTGCTTTACAAGAGCGTCAACAGCCAACAGCACAGACGCTTTACCGCAAAATGTGCTTTACGGCGCAGAGTTTGACCTTGAAACAGTTTGTATGGCGGCAAGGCTGACGCCTGACGATATTGTGTCGGCGTATAAATACAAGGACAGCATTAAGGATATAGCAAGCCTTTTGCCGAAATGGGAAACAGGCGAGCCTGCAAAGAATTTTGAAGGCTTTAAGGTTGATTTAAAATCTGTTGCAGACTTTCATAAAAGTAACGGCTGCGGTATGTTTGCACGTTACCACACATTTATCTGGCGAGCAGGCGGTATTGAGCCTGTTATGCACCCCGATAAGGTAAAAATCAGCGATTTAAAGGGCTACGAATATCAGCGCAGCCTTGTGTTTAACAACACGCTTTCGTTTATAGAAAACAAAAGCTGTAACAACTGTCTGCTTTACGGCGACAAGGGTACAGGTAAATCAACTACAGTCAAGGCTGTGTTTAACGAGCTGAAATCAAAGGGACTAAGAATTGTAGAAATTCCAAAGGAACGTCTTATGGATTTTCCTCTGCTTGTTGAAGCGATAGCCGGTATTCCGATGAAGTTTATCATCTTTATTGACGATTTATCCTTCCAAAAGCAGGACGAAAGCTACGCATCACTTAAAGCGGTGCTTGAGGGCGGACTTACAGCAAAGCCTGACAATGCGCTTATATATGCAACCTCTAACCGCCGTCACCTTGTCAAGGAGTCTTTTGCAGATAACGGTGCTTCAGCCGACTTGCACCCAAAGGATTCAAAGGAAGAGGGACTGTCGCTTTCAGACAGATTTGGTCTTTCTGTCTGCTACAGTGCGCCGGGCAAGGACAAGTACCTTGAAATCGTGCTTTCACTTGCACAGAAAAACGGCATAACAATAGACGAAGCACAGCTCTTTGACGGAGCAGAGAAATTTGCTCTTGAAAGAGGAGGACGTTCACCACGTTGCGCAAAGCAATACATCAAGTCACTTTTTAATTGATTTATCATAAGTAAAATAAATGATCAAAAAGGAAGTAAAAAATATGGCTAAATTTAAAAGAGCAACTGCAACCGTACTTTCAATTCTGACATTATCCTCGTGTGTTGTTTTATCCTCTTGCGGAGAAAATAAGAATCAGGACTACCCCGTAAAGGTTGCCAACCTGACCATAGAAAAAGAGCCTGAAAAAATTGTCGCACTGTCTGACAATGCGGCAGATATTTTAGCAGCTATAGGCTATGATGTAAAGCTTGAGGGCAGAAGTGACGAGTGTACGCAGGAGTCGCTTAACATTGTTCCCTCGGTAGGCTCAAAAAGCAATCCCGATGTAAATACAATTATCGGCTACAAAGCAGACGTTGTATTTGCCGATACAACGCTTAACAAGGATATTGAAAAAACGCTCAAGGAGCAAAATATTAAGGTTGTAAAAATCTCTGCGGCAGATACCAAGGACGAGCTTTCTGTTATGTATGGCTCAATAGGAGCAATAGCAGGCGGTAACAAAACAGGCAGAGAAAAAGCAAAGCAAGCGTTTGAATATCTGTTTAACGCTGTTGACGAGCTTGCAGGACAAAGCTCGGCTTCATCATTTACAACCTGCGGATATTTATACCTTGACGGAGCAGAGCTTAAAACCTTTGTTAAGGACAGCTTTGTTGATACACTTATAAAGGCAACAGGCGCTACAAATGTGACGTCCGGTACAACTGTGGCACAGATAAACGGAAGTACAGAGGATGACGGCACAATAGACATAGAAACGCTCAAACGCAGTAACCCGACATATATTTTCTGTTCTGATAAAGCAACTGTTGATTTCTTAAAAAATCACAGCGTTCTTAAAAACCTTGATGCGGTAAAAGCTAACAGATTGTTCGAGATTTCCTATGACAGCATTTTAAGACAGGGCGACAGCATACTTGTTAATATCAAGGCTATGTGCGATGTAATGTACCAAAACACTAACACAAACACACCTTCAACACAGCCGACAACAGAAAATGTAGTAGATATTTCAACAGTCGCCGACCAATACGGCATTACTCTTAAAGAGGGTATGGAGCTAAAGCTTGAGGACGAAAACAACGATGTTATGGCACTGCAAAAGAGGCTTGATGATTTAGGCTATATGACGGTTGAACCGACAGGCTATTTTGGAGAGCTGACGATAACTGCAATCAAGGATTTTGAAAAATCAAACGGACTTGAAGAAAAGGGCAAGGCAGACTTTGAAACGTTGACAAAGATATTCAGCACAGACGCTAAAAAGAGAGCAACGCCTGCAAGAAACAGGTAAATATTTTATACTAATACCTAATTAAACCATTAAATATCTTTTTGGCATATTTTCCGCCATACTTCGTGAGCTGTCCTCGGAAGGCGTCAGCCTTCCTGCGGAATCTCACTCGTCTGACAAAAAATCTGCTCAAAAATCTTATTAAGTTTTTAATTAGGTATTAGTATTAAGCAATAAAAATTAACTAAAAAGACACCGCACAAGCTAAATTGTGCGGTGTTTTTGAAATTATAAAATCAGTTCTGAAAATTTATCTGTTCGCCGATTATCGGTTTATATCGGATAATTTTTTCTGCATCTAAGTTTTCCTTGTGCATATCAACAGCCG
>CAMFTQ010000138.1 GCA_945988865.1 uncultured Anaeromassilibacillus sp. | reverse complement strand
AATCCAAGCACTGCTCCTACAAGCACGTCTGTCAGGTAATGCACACGCAGATATACTCTTGAAAAGCCCATTAAAACGGCAAGTATAAATATGCCTGTCCACACAGGTGTACTGCATCGCAACAGCGCAACTGCAAAAAAAGAAAAAGAGGCTGTCGTGTGACCTGACGGAAATGAATAGTATTTCGGGCGGTTGATAAGCTGCTCGTCATCGTCAAGCTTGTGACAGGGCCTTGAACGGCACACAATGTGCTTGAGCAGAATTTCGCCCATAAGGTGCGCAATACACAAGCCTAAAATCATATTTACGCCTGTTCTGCGCCAAGGCTCAACTATTAAAAACGGCAGACATATTGCAAACCATATCAGACCGAAGTTGCCGAGCGAGCTTATGACTATCATTATTTTATTTAAAACAGGATTATGAAGCACGGCGATTTTTTCAAGAATTAAATCGTCAATGCTTTGAAGCCGTTTGAGCATAAGCATTACCCCAATATAAAGTGTATGAGATAATTATAACACAACAAAAACGGTTTGAACAGTACTTTTTATAACTTTTATATAACAATGTTTACAAGATGTGCAACAGACGGAATCGACTCGCCCTGTTGAGTAGAAGTGGGACTCATAAGCGCACCTGTTGCGATAAGCAGAATGTTTTTCAGCTCGCCGTTTTTCATTTTATTTAATATCGCCGAGCAAAAAACACTTGCCGCACAGCCGCAACCTGAACCGCCTGCGTGAACGTCCTGTTTTTCACAGTCAAAGATAAGCAAACCGCAATCTCTGTGATTATCTCTGATATTGTACTTCTTTTCGTCAAGGAGCTGATAGAGCAAATCGCTGCCGACCTTGCCTAAATCACCTGTGAAAATCATATCGTAATCGGACGGACTTGTGTTTGTGTCGCTTAGAAAATTGCTTATCGTCTGTGCAGCGGCAGGCGCCATAGCGGCTCCCATATTGTTAGCGTCCTTTACACCCATATCTACAATTTTGCCGACTGTGGCATATGCTACCTTTGGGTAATTGCCCTTTGCGTTTTCGATAATACAGCTGCCGGCGCCTGTTACCGTCCACTGTGCTGTCGGCGTTCTCTGACCGCCGTATTCAAGCGGAAATCTGTACTGCCTTTCAGCAGAGCAAAAGTGAGAAGAGGTGACGCAGGCACTGCACTGCGCACCGCCGCTTTCGACCATAACAGCCGCCATAATAAGGCTCTGCGCCATAGTTGAGCAGGCTCCGTACTGACCGAGATACGGAATGTTGAAATCTCTTAGACCGTAGCTTGAGGATATACACTGATTGAGCAGATCTCCTGCAAATATATAGCTTATATCCTCAGGTTTTCTATTTGCTTTGCCCAGTGCTATCGACAACGCTTCCTTTTGCAGAGTGCTTTCTGCCTTTTCCCACGAGTCCTGACCGGCGTGTGCGTCATAAAATATTTTGTCAAAGCAAGAGCCAAGAGGCCCTTCCGATTCCTTTTTGCCGGCTACTGCGCCATAGCCTGTGATTGACGGAGTGCTTTCAAATTGCATAGTGTATTCACCGATTTTTTTAATCATTATAATCACATTCCTTTTAACTTTATTTCTAATATGTTTTGTAATTTGTGAAAGCTAATACACACAGGTAAAATTTGCCTTAGATATTAAGCTGTTTTTGACGGAAATTTATTATAGATATAATAAAAAACAACTTTCACAGGATTTTCACAAAAATACCCTTGACAAAATATGGTGAAGATGGTACTCTATAAATACAGTTAGCACTCGGCATATTAGAGTGCTAACGTGAATAAAATCAAATAAGAGGTGAGTGATATGGACCTGACGCAAAGAAAAGAACAGGTTCTCAAGGCTGTTGTTGAAGGCTATATCGCTTCCGGTGAGCCTGTCGGGTCAAAAACACTTCAGAACGATTTGTTTTCCGATGTATCCTCTGCCACTATCAGAAATGATATGGCTGACCTTACGGTTAAAGGATATTTAAGTCAGCCGCACACCTCGGCAGGACGTGTTCCCTCACAAAGGGGATACCGCTATTACGTTGAAAGGCTGATGAGCAGAAATAAGCTCTCGCCGAGAATTACCGAGTATATTGAGGAAAAGCTGATACAAAGCGCAGACACTCCCGAAAATATCCTCAAAAAATCAACGCAGGTGCTGTCAGAGGTAACAGGTGTTGCGTCTATAGCCTCAACTCCGTCAGGAGAAAGGGCGAGGGTTCACAAGGTTCGCTTTGTTCAGACAGGCAGACAAACGGCTATGGCAGTGCTTATCTGCTCAACAGGTATGGTAAAAACAAAGCTGTTTCGCTGTGACTTCGTTATTACAAGCGAGGCGCTTAACATCTTTGACAAGGCGCTCAATTCGCTTTTGTCGGGTATGGAGCTTGCTCGTATCACACAGCCGTTTATTCAGACGGTGGCAGCCTCCTTCGGAGAAATGGCGCTTTATATGCCGTCGGTTCTTATAGCTGTTATGGAAGCGTCAAAAGAAGCGCTGAAGTCGGAAATAACGGTATCGGGGCAGACAAACATACTTTCATTACCCGATATAAGCGTAAACGCAGCCGCACAGATGCTTAGGTTTTTGAGCAGTAAAAGAGAGATTGCGAGCCTGCTGTGTGAAAAGCCAAACGGAACGGCAGTTTATATCGGCGAAGAAACTGGCAGACAGGAGCTTTACCAAAGCTCTGTTATAATAACACACTATGAAATATCGGGACAGACGGCAGGCGAAATTGCTTTGCTCGGTTCTGTCAGAATGGATTACAAAAACTGCATAGGCTGTCTTGAATATACGGCAGACGTAGCAGGACAGCTGATAGAACAGCTTGTAGCTTCATAGTAATGATACAGATTTTGCAGAGGAGATGAAAAAATGAGCAAGGAAAAAGCAAAGAAAAAGACTAAAGACGAAAATCAGCAGTCAACAGCCGAAGAGCAAGAGGCTGTGAAAGAAGAAGCAAAGGCGACAGAGGAAGAAAGCAAGCAGTCTGAAGAAACAAAGGAGCAGAAGCTTGAAAAGGAGCTTGCAGCTCAAAAGGAAGCGCATCTTCGTTTAGCCGCCGAGTATGACAACTACCGCAAGCGCACACAAAACGAAAAGCTCCAGATTTATGACGATGCAACTGCAAAGGCTGTAGCAGAGCTTTTGCCGATAGCCGACAGCATTGATATGGCTGTGCAGAACACAAAGGACGCTCCCGAGGAGTTTGTAAAGGGCATAGAGCTTATCAAAAATCAGCTTGACAAGAGCTTTGAAAAGCTGAAGGTTGAAGCGTTTGCACAATCAGGCGATGATTTTGATCCGGCAATCCACAACGCAATTTCTAAGATTGACAGCGAGGATTTCGG
>CAMFTQ010000137.1 GCA_945988865.1 uncultured Anaeromassilibacillus sp. | reverse complement strand
CCTTTGAAGTCCTTTGCCTTTTCTACAGGAGCCATACCGCCGCCCGGACCGTGACCGGGACCTCTGCGATGTCTTTTATTTGTGTTGCCTGCCATTATGCCGTCACCTCCTTAGATAGCTGAGATGAAGCAATCTGCTGATATACGGCGCAATCCTTCATAAGCTCCTCGTGAGTGCCTATGCCGGCAATTTCTCCGTTATCAAGCACTACTATTTTGTCAGCGTTCAGCACAGTAGAAATTCTTTGCGCAACAATTAAAATTGTAGCGTTGTCTGTTGCTTTTTTTAGCGCCTTGCGCAGTGCTGCGTCAGTTTTGAAGTCAAGTGCCGAAAAGCTGTCGTCAAAAATGTAGATTTCGGGATTTTTTGCAACGGCTCTTGCGATTGAAAGCCTTTGCTTCTGACCGCCCGACACGTTAGTACCGCCCTGTGCAATTTCGCTTGCGTAGCCATCCTCCTTAGCCTCGATAAAGTCGCTTGACTGCGCAACCTGTGCCGCCTTTTTTATCTGCTCAAAGCTTATATCGTCACTTCCGTAGGCGATGTTTGATGCGATAGTTCCGCTGAAAAGTACTCCCTTTTGTGCAACGTAGCCGATTTTATCTCGTAAATCGTGAATATCCGCCTTGCGTATATCTACGCCGTCAACAAGGATTTTACCTCCCGTTACGTCATAAAAGCGTGGGATAAGATTTATAAGCGTTGACTTGCCCGAGCCTGTACCGCCGATAAACGCAACAGTTTCGCCCTTGCTTGCAGTAAAAGATATGTCCCTTAAAACGTCCTCCTCAGCCTGTGGGTATCTGAAATATACATTTCTAAATTCAATTTCACCTTTTTTACTCTCGTCAAACCTGAGAGCCTTACCTTCATCGGGATTTTTAATAGAATTTTCCGTTTTGAGTATCTCGCTGATACGCTTGCCCGATACGGCGGCTCTCGGGAGCATTATGCTCATCATTGAGATCATCAGAAATGCCATAATTATCTGCATTGTGTACTGAATATAAGCCATAAGGTCGCCGACCTGCATAGAACCGCTGTCAACCATATCTGAGCCAACCCATATGATAAGTATGCTTGTGCCGTTCATAATCAGCATCATAAGAGGCATCATAGCTGTCATAACTCTGTTTACAAACAGGTTTGTTTTTGTTAAATCTCTGTTAGCCTTGTCAAAGCGGTCTTCCTCGTATTTTTCTCTTGAAAAGGCTCTGATTACGGGAATACCTGTTAAGATTTCTCTTGAAACAAGGTTAATTCTGTCAACAAGCTTCTGCAAAACGGTAAACCTCGGCAAAGCGACAATCATAAGCGAAATTACAACAAGCAAAACTGTACCGACAGCAAGATAAATAACCCAAGCCATATCAGCGCCTGTTGATTTTACCTTTAGTCCTGCGCCGATGCCGATAATCGGAGCATACAGCACCATTCGCAAAATCATAATGACAACCATCTGAATTTGCTGAATATCGTTTGTGCATCGTGTGATAAGTGACGCTGTTGAAAAGCTGTTGATTTCCTTTGCAGAAAACGAAATAACCTTGTTGTAAACGGCGCTTCTCAGATTCCTTGCAAAGCCTGCACCTACTACAGATGAAAGAAGTGCAGTGCAGATTGCAGAAAGTGAAATTAAAAGCGAATAACCGAGCATTATAAGTCCGGCATTTAAAATATAACCGCTTCTAAGCTCGTCCGTATTTACGCCTGCCTCCTGCATAACAGATGTGGTGTAAGGTATTACCATCTGCCTTACTGTGTCCTCGCCGAGCGTTTCGTATGACGACAGCTTTTCTCCGATTTCTTCGGATATTTTCAAAAGCTGCTCTTTCGGCATCGTTTTCAGAATTGTAAAAATGTCTGTGCTTTGCGGCATATCCTCAAAAAGCGTTGACAAATCACCGCCTATGTCAGAGGCTGCATTTTTGTCGTTAAGCTTATCCGACTGTGCAAGCGACAAAAGGTTTGTGATCATCATCGGATTGATAAGGATTTCTTCAAGTTGTTGCAAATCCTTTTCGCTTATATCAGCTTTAAGTGTCATAACAGAGTCGCTTTCCTCTGAGTAAAAGCTGTTGACCGTTTTAATGTCGCTCTCGCTCATAAAAAGCTCAAGTCTGTCAAGCGTTTCTGCCTTTATTTTCTGCGGTACGGCAGACGAAACACCGCTTTGCTGAATACCTACATTTACAATATTGCTCATATACTCCGGCAGAGCAAGGTCGCAAATAGCCTCAACAAACAGGAGCAATACAATAAAAATAATAGGTATTACGTAAGATTTCAGGTGTCTGAATATCTTCATTTTTCTTCTCCTTCCTTAATTTTTAAGGCAATACCGCACACAAGAGGTTTACGGAATTACCCAGATTTAGTATAACAGGAATTTTTTATAATTTCAATGAACAAATTTTTAGTTGTCGTTACATAATCTGATTTTTGTGTGAACGGAAAGTGGATTGAATTTTTAAACGACAAGGATATACAGGAAAGGTATTTTAAAGACAGCAGCAACGAAATTACCGCCTTTGAGCATATAAATTTAGCCTTATCCGTACTAAAACAAAACCGCACATCATAACGATTGTGCGGTTTTTGTAATAATATGATATTTTAACAGCCTTTAAACAGGCGAAAGAAAGCTAAAAGCAGGAATATTCCTTAAAATACCAAAAAGCACCAGAACAACAATACATACGTATAAAATGACGTTCTGCCAGATTCTGAGCTGCTTTGTGCCGTACTTAACATAATAAACGCACTGCGACGCAATAAGCACTAAAAACAAGGGGGATAATGCGAATATTGCAAGGTTATATCTTATTGCCGACAAAACATCTCCCCGAAGAAGCGACAGACACATTCGTGAAATACCGCACCCGGGGCAGTTAAGACCTGTAACCGTGTGAAAAACACAGGGAACAGCAAACACATATGTACAAAACAATGCGTAGGCTGCTCCCACAGTTAAGATCAAACTAAATATAAAAAGCAGTTTAATTAGTCTTTTTCTCATACGATTAGGCGAGCTTGTTAAGTTCGTTCTGCATAAGCGCATAAGAAACGATGCTTAAGCCGAATATAGCCAAAACAAGGTAAACAATACCTGCATTGCCGTCAACAAGCATACCACGGTTTGCTTTGCCCTGATTGATCTGACCGGCAGCCTTGTAAAGCCAGAACCAGCCGTAGATACCGCAGGTAACGATTGAAAGCAGGATAACCATACCCGGTGATGTCGGGTTAGGATCACCTGAAACTTTGTTGCAATCGTCAGCAAGGCAGTAAAGCCAATAAATACCGTAGATACCGCAGGTAACGATGGTCAGCACAATGCAAAGTCCTACACCTGTCTCTTATACACATCTCCGAGCCCACGAGACGCTACGCTAT
>CAMFTQ010000136.1 GCA_945988865.1 uncultured Anaeromassilibacillus sp. | reverse complement strand
TAGAAGATACTACAGTAGAAGACACAACAGTAGAAGATACAACAGTTGAAGACACAACAGAGTCCGAAACATTTGTATTAACATTTGATGTTTCTTCTGTTTCTTGGGTAAAGGATTCAAATGCTTATTTTGTAGTTGTTGATACAGATACTAACACAGAGTACACAGTTGATATGGACACATTCACTGTTACACTTCCTGTAACTGTAAAGAATATCAAAGTAAACAGAATGAATCCTAATGGCGAACAGGTATGGAATTCCTGGACAGCAGTTGTAGATGTTGTATCATCAACAACACTTAAGCTTATGGGAAATAATGAAAGTCAGTGGGTTACACCGCCTGCTGAACCCGGTGAGGGTGAAATCCGTTTAACAATCAACGGTCCAAGCTGGATTACTAATGACGGTGCAAAGATTGTGGTTGTTGACGACGCTACAGGTTTAGAGTACAAGGTTGACATTGCCAATATGACGGTACTTGTTCCGGATACAGTTACAAGCGTTACTGTAAACAGATTAGATCCTAATGACTTAAATAATATATGGAATCACTGGGATAATCTTGCAGTTGACGACACACATATACTTAGTTTTTGATAATCGTTTAAACTGATAAAATCAATACTTATGATTTTGGGGCGGATTTATTCTCCGCCCCTTTTTGTTTTGAGAAAAGCAACAGCAATTATTCTTTAGAGAAAAAGAGCTTGAAAGCTTTTCACTGTATTCTGTTTATAACAACCTGCCTTATTTCTCCTGCGAGGTACAGACTTCCGCAGATAACTATTGCATATTCCTTGTTATCGGCAAGAGCAAATGCTTCATCAACAGCAGATTTTACATCGGCTTTTTCTGTCACGTTTTTAAAATGACCGTGGCAAACGTCTGCAAGCTCGCTTTGCGTCATACTGCGTGGGTTCTGAATAGGCACTGTAATAACCGTTTCAAATAGACCACTCAGGATTTCTATACTGCTTATGCTGTCCTTATCCCTTAGCATACCCATTATGCAGACTATTTTTTTGTCGCTCAAATTGCTTTTTACAAAGTTAGCAAGAGTTTCTATTCCGTCAGGGTTATGCGCTCCGTCAAGAAGTATCACAGGCTCTTTTCTTAATAGCTCAAGCCTTGCAGGGTGGCAAACATTACAAAGCGCAGACTTGACGGCAGTTATGGGAATATTCAGAAAATCGCTGTATTCGTTTAGAACCTCTACCGTTTTAAGAACAGTTTTTACGTTGTCTATCTGATGCTTTCCTAACAGATTGAGCGTGATTTTCTCGTTTTTGTAAACAAAGCTGTTGCCTGTAATATCTGTTTTGACATCAGAAAGCGTAACATCATCGGCAAAGAAAATTCTGTTGTTTCTTTCCTTTGCACATCTTAAAAGCTCCTGTTTTGCTTCGTTTTTCTGATGCGAAATTACGGCGTTTGAATTCTGCTTGATTATGCCGGCTTTTTCAAAGGCAATTTTTGTAAGAGTGTCGCCTAAAATCGCAGTGTGGTCAAGTCCTATCGGCGTTATCACAGAGCATAGAGGGCGTTCTATGACGTTAGTTGCGTCATATCTGCCGCCAAGACCTGTTTCAAGAACTACAATGTCGCATTTTTCCTTATCAAAGCAATAAAAGGCGGCGGCTGTTACAAGCTCAAATTCTGTTATGATTTCATCATTCTCTGCCATCTGACGGACAATCGGCATAAGCCTTTCAATCGCTTCGGCAAGAAAATCCCCGTCAATCATTTTGTTGTTGATCTGTATTCTTTCTCTGAAATCGCACACAAACGGCGAGATGTAAAGACCTGTTTTGTAGCCTGATTTTTCAAGAATGTTTGAAAGCATAACGCACACAGAGCCTTTTCCGTTAGTGCCTGCTGTGTGAATATATTTAAGCTTTTTATGCGGATTGCCGATTTTTGACAACAGCTTTGACAGCCTGTCTGTGCCAAGCTTTGCACCAAATTTGTCGAGTGAATGAATATTTTGCAGTGCCTGTTCGTAAGTCATTTATAAAAGCTCCTTGTAAATTTCGTTTTTCTTAAAGCCAGTTATGGCGGCTGCTTGCTTTGCGGCATCAGACGTTTTTTCGCCCTTTTCGATTAACTGCCTTGCAAGCTCAACTGCATCAGCAAGAGAGTATTCCTCTTTTACCTCCTCTTGCAAAAGTCCTGCAAGCACAAGCACTATTTCACCCTTTAACGAGCCGTCTGCGTACTTTTCGGCAGCTTCCTTTGTGGTGGTTCTGATAATTTCCTCGTGGATTTTCGTTATTTCTCTTACGATTGAAAGCTGTCTGTCACCGAAAAATTCGTAAAAGTCCTTGAGCGTCTGCGACAGCTTGTGCGGTGCTTCGTAGAAAATCATCGTGCGTCTTTCGTTTGCAAGCTCCTGTAAATGGCTTTTTCGGCTTTTTTTATTTACGCTTAAAAAGCCCTCAAAGGTAAACCTGCCTGTGATAAGTCCCGATACGGCAAGCGCAGAAATTACGGCGGACGGACCGGGGATTACAACGGTTTTTATGTTATATTCTGCGCATTGACGAATTAACTCCTCACCCGGATCAGAAATGCAGGGCATACCGGCGTCTGTTACAATGGCACAGCTCTCTCCGTTTAAAATCCGCTGACAGATAATCTCGCCCTTTTGTTTTTTGTTATGCTCGTAATAGCTTATCATCGGCTTTTTTATGTCAAAGTGATTAAGCAGTTTAAGCGTTACTCTTGTGTCCTCGGCGGCGATAAAGTCAACCTCACCAAGCGTTCTGACGGCACGTGGCGACATATCTTCAAGATTGCCTATGGGCGTACCAACTACATATAGTATTCCGCATATGCTCATATTAACACTCCTTTAGATGCTCCGACTTGTAACAGCCGTAAATTTCTTTCATTTCCTGCGAAAAATCGCCGTTTTCGTCCTCAATAAATAATGTAGGCATTGTAACAAGACTGCCCGTTTTTCCGCCTCGCCTACCCTCTACAAGCACAAGCTTCGGCGGTTTTGAGATTCGTTGCTGAACAAACCTGATGCGCTTTGGCTCAAGGTCGTTTTTACGCATCAGCGATAGAATATCTGTTAGCCTTTCGGGTCGCTGACACATACAAAATCTGCCGCCAAATTGCAAAAGATTTTTAGCGGCTAAAAAAATATCGTCAAGAGTACAGCTTTGTTCGTGACGAGCAAGAACCTTGCCGTAATCAGAATTAACAATTCCGCTTCCTGACAACTTATACGGCGGATTGCAGGCTACAAGATCGTAGCAGCCAAAGGGCAGAACTCCCTTTAGTTCCTTTAAATCGCAGTTTACGGCATTTAAGCTGTCGCAAAGGCTGTTAAGTGCTGCTGACCTTTTTATCATATCGGCAGCGTCAGGCTGAATTTCAACAGCGTCAACCGTTATATT
>CAMFTQ010000135.1 GCA_945988865.1 uncultured Anaeromassilibacillus sp. | reverse complement strand
ATATGCTCAAGAATATAGCCGGCAACAGTTTCACAATCGTCACCGCTAAGCGTCAGTCCTGTCAGGCTTTCAATATCCTCTATTGCCGCCGTTCCGTCAACGGTGAATTTTGTGTCGCTGATTTTTGTAATGTCCTCTTGCTCGTCGTCGTACTCGTCCTGAATGTTGCCGAGTATTTCTTCGATTAAGTCCTCAAGCGTAATAAGGCCCTCTGTTCCGCCGTACTCATCAATAACTATGGCAAGCTGAATTTTATTTTTTACCATTTCGCCAAAGAGCTTTGAGCAGTTTTTAGTTTTCGGCACAAAAAGAGCCTCACGCAGAATATCGGCTACAGAAAAATCAGACGGTATGGGGCGACCTACAAATTTCAGCAGATCCTTAACATAAAGAACGCCCTTTATGTTGTCGATGTCCTCGTGATAAACGGGAATACGTGAGTATCCCGATTCTATGGCAAGCTCAACAATTTCAGACAGTGTGCTGTCGTCCTCTGCCGCCGTCATTTCTGTTCGGTGCGTCATAAGCTTGCCTACGCTTGTGTCGTCAAAATCAAAAATATTCTGCACAAGCCGTCTTGCTCTGTCCTCTATAAAGCCTTTTTCGTATGCTCTGTCAAGCAGAGATAAAATATCCTCCTCTGCCTTTTTCTGCTCGTTTTCGGCAGACTTGCTTTTAAACAGTCTTTCCATAATACTTTGGTTCTTTTTTGACTGTAAATTATGCTCACCCGACTCGTCAGGCATAATATTCATCCTTTCAACGTAAAACGCTATAAATTAGTCACAGGTTAAGTTTACATAAAAACAAGCAAATTGTCAAATAAATCTTTAGTTTTTGCTTTACATTTTCGGCGAAAAGTGATATATTTATCTTGATACAGAGTGTATCAGACCAAAAATGTAAATATGCGGTTTTGATAGTTAATCAAAAATTGCTGATATTACTAAGGAGGAAAAATCCAATGGCAAGAAAAATGAAAACCATGGATGGTAACAACGCCGCTGCGCACGTTTCCTATGCGTTTACCGATGTTGCTGCTATCTATCCAATCACACCGTCTTCCGTAATGGCTGACGAAACAGACAAATATGCTACAGCAGGCAGAAAGAACCTTTTCGGCAGAGAGGTTCAGGTAACAGAAATGCAGTCCGAGGGTGGTGCTGCAGGTGCGGTTCACGGCTCACTGTCAGCAGGTGCTTTGACAACTACCTACACAGCTTCTCAGGGCTTGCTTCTGATGATTCCTAATATGTATAAGATGGCAGGCGAGCTGCTTCCGAGCGTTATTCACGTATCTGCTCGTGCGCTGACAAGTCACGCTCTGTCAATTTTTGGTGATCACTCAGATATTTACGCTTGCCGTCAGACAGGCTACGCTATGCTTTGCTCTAACAGCCCTCAAGAGATTATGGACTTAGCCGCAGTTGCTCACCTGGCAGCTATCAAGGGCAGAGTTCCTTTCCTGCATTTCTTTGACGGCTTCAGAACTTCTCACGAAATTCAGAAGGTTGCTGTATGGGATTACGAGGACTTGGGCGAAATGCTCGACTGGGACGCTGTTGAGGCTTTCCGTCGCAGAAGCTTAAACCCTGAGCATCCTGTTATCAGAGGTACAGCACAGAACGACGATATATTCTTCCAGGCAAGAGAAGCTTGTAACAAGTACTATGACGCAATCCCAGAGGTTGTTGTTGAGTATATGAACAAGGTTAACGCTAAAATCGGCACAGATTACAAGCCGTTTAACTACTACGGCGCAGAGGACGCAGAGCACGTTATCGTTGCTATGGGTTCTGTTTGCGAGGCTGCCGAAGAGGTTGTTGACTACTTAAACGCAGCAGGCGAAAAGACAGGTCTTTTAAAGGTTAGACTTTACAGACCGTTCGTTGCTGACTATATGTTAAGCGAGCTTCCAAAGACTGTTAAGACAATTTCTGTTCTTGACAGAACAAAGGAACCGGGTTCAATCGGCGAGCCTCTTTACCTTGATGTTCTTGCAGCTATCAACGGTTCAGAGTTCTCTGATGTTAAGGTTTACACAGGACGTTACGGCTTAGGCTCAAAGGATACAACACCGGGCGACTTAGTTGCCGTTTACAGAAACGCACAGAGCGCTTCACCTAAAAAGAGATTTACAATCGGCATCGTAGATGACGTTACAAACCTTTCACTTGAGGTTAAAGAAAATCCGGATACAACACCAGCCGGTACTCGTTCCTGCAAATTCTGGGGACTTGGCGCAGACGGTACAGTTGGCGCTAACAAGAACTCAATCAAAATTATCGGCGACCATACAGATATGTATGCACAGGGCTACTTCGCTTACGACTCAAAGAAGTCAGGCGGTATCACAGTATCTCACTTACGCTTCGGCTCACAGCCAATCAAGTCTACATACTACATTTCAAAGGCAGACTTCGTAGCTTGCCACAACCCGTCTTATGTTGACAAGTATGAAATGGTAGAGGACTTAAAAGAGGGCGGCAGCTTCCTGCTTAACTGTCCTTGGGATGTTGAGGAGCTTGACAAGAGATTGCCGGGCAAGATGAAGAAGCTTATTGCTGACAAGAAAATCAACTTCTACACAATTGACGGTATTGCTATCGGTAAGGAAATCGGCTTAGGCGGCAGAATCAACACAATTTTACAGTCTGCCTTCTTTAAAATTGCCGACATTATCCCTGCTGAAGAGGCAAAGCAGTATATGAAGGACGCAGCAACAAAGTCATACTCAAAGAAGGGTCAGGCTATTGTTGATATGAACCACAAGGCTATCGAGCGTGGTATGTCAGACCTTAAGAAGGTTGAGGTTCCTGCTTCTTGGTCAAGCTGCACAGATGACGCTGTAAGCCATCAGGTAACAAAGGGCAGAGAGGAAGTTGTTAAGTACGTTAACACAATCCTCAACCCTGTAAACGCATACAAGGGCAACCAGCTCCCTGTATCTGCATTTATGGATCACGCAGACGGTACTGCTCCTCAGGGCTCTGCTGCATATGAAAAGAGAGGTATTGCAGTTGACGTTCCCGAGTGGAATCCTGACAACTGTATCCAGTGTAACTTCTGCTCATATGTATGTCCTCACGCAGTTATCCGTCCTGTTGCTATGACAGCAGACGAGCTTGCTAACGCTCCCGAAAATACAAAGAGCATTCCTATGACAGGTATGCCTGACTTAACATTTACAATGACAGTTTCAACACTCGACTGCACAGGCTGCGGCGCTTGCGCTAACGTATGTCCGGGCAAGAAGGGCAACAAGGCTCTTACTATGAAGCCTATTGATACACAAAGACCAGGTCAGGCTGTGTTTGATTACGCAGTAGAGCTTGATCCTAAGCCGGCTGTAAACGAGAAGTTCAAGGAAACAACAGTAAAGGGCAGCCAGTTCAAGCAGCCGTTGCTTG
>CAMFTQ010000134.1 GCA_945988865.1 uncultured Anaeromassilibacillus sp. | reverse complement strand
CCGTAGTCGTCCTGTATCTCCCCTGCCTTTGGCGGGAAAAATTCGTTTGTCGGGAAGTCTATTCTTCCGAACATCTCGCACGGACTGTCTGACGATGTAACGCACTCTTTACTCGGTATGCAGTAATCGTAGCTCGGCACTAAAAGCTGAACGTTTCTCTCTATCTGCACAATGGTGAAAACGCCGATTGTGGCATACACGCACTTTTTGTCGGGCGGTGTAATGCTGTCGCCGAAATGACGGCAGATACATTCGGGTATTCTGCAAGGCGGTGAGCAATTTCCGCAGCAATCCTTTAGCTTTGCAGAAAGCGCCATCGGCTTTGCAACCTGAACAGTAGCCTTTGGCAGATTACGAACAGGTGCGTTTTGTGCATCAAGCTCATCAAATGACAAATCACTGCTGAACACCTTTACGTTGCCCTCACTGCCGTAGAGAATTACACGCTTGCTGTAAATTGAAAGTCCGTTTGCCGTATTCGGAATAGCACCGGGAGCCATAAACACATCAAGGCAGATGTCGAAAAAGAACGTCATATCGACAGAGTAAAAGCCTCGGTGAAACGGAACCGGCTCTAAGTCGATACACACTGAAATAACGTCTGCGTCACGTATTCTGACGTTGACGGCATTGTTAATCATAGCCTGAGTGGAGTCTGTGAAAAACACTCTTAAATCTGTTAAACAGTCCTTGTCTGCACAGCTGTCATATATTCTGTTTGCATCAATACATACAGCCTCGGTGCAGTCGTTTTGCTCAGCTCTGCGGTTTTCATCATCAGGTGACACAGGAGCAAAGGGAGTATCCGCCATAAGTAAAACCTCCGAAAAATGTATTTGGCGATAACGCTCGCCAAAGCCGTAACATCTCTTATGATGTTTTAGCTTGACAATACATTTTATGGAGGTTTCGTTTTTGTGTGATTAAAGTTTTTCCATTTTGCTGAAATTTGCCATAAGTGTTTTTGTACCCTTAGTTTCAAAGGCTACCTCAAGCATTGTATCGTTGCCCATTTTTTCTGCCTTTGTAATCATTCCCTTGCCGAAAACCTTGTGCAAAACTGCGTCGCCTACGTTGTAGGTCTGTGCTGTCTGACCTCCTGTTGTGGGTTTAGCACCGACAGAAACAGAATATGACGGCTTTTTCTGCTGTGCAAACGAGCCGATTGTCACCTTTGAGCCTAAGCCCTGTGAAAAACCGCTTGGAATCTCGAATTTTCTTTCATCGCCTGTGCGTTCTAAAAGCTCCTCGGGTATCTCACCTAAAAAGCGTGACTGCCTGTTGCGTGACGTTGAGCCAAACAACATTCTTTCCTTTGCCTTTATCAGATAAAGCTTCTTTTTTGCACGAGTGATGCCCACATACGCAAGTCTGCGTTCCTCGTTCATTTCTTCGGGATTCATAATCGTAGCCATAGAGGGGAAAATTCCGTCCTCCATACCCGGTATGAAT
The DNA here is from genome assembly GCA_945988865.1 of uncultured Anaeromassilibacillus sp. Lineage (GTDB taxonomy): Bacteria > Bacillota > Clostridia > Oscillospirales > Acutalibacteraceae > CAMFTQ01. Next base: position 1,973 of record CAMFTQ010000134.1, on the reverse strand, counting down.
ACTACGGGGAATTCAAGACCCTTTGCGCTGTGTAGCGTCATAATAACAGTGCAGTCGGCTTCTGTATCGTAATTGTCAATATCTGTTTGCAGAGAAATATCCTCAAGAAAGTTTGAAAGGCTTGCTTCTTCGCCGTAATCCTGTTCAAAGTTAATTATGTTCGTCAGAAGCTCCTCGATATTCTCAATGCGAATATCTGCGTCCTCTTTTTCAGCCTTTAAAAAGCTCTTGTAATTTGTATGCTCTAAAATTAAATTGTAAAGCTCGGCAAGTGTATAATCTCCGCTGTTTTCGGCTTCAATAAGTCCGTCTATCATTTTGCAAAATTCTTTTAGCTTTTTTTCTGCACGTGACAGTGACGGATAAAGCTCTGCGTTTTTAATGACAGAATAGATGCTTTCGCCTAAGCCCGATGCAATTTCAGCCGCCTTTTCAACAGTTGTTTCACCTATCTGTCTTTTCGGCTTGTTTATAATTCTTCTTAATCGTATATCATCGTGCGGATTGTTTATCACCTGAAGATATGCCGTCATATCCTTTATTTCTTCTCTGTCATAAAAGCGGTGACCGCCTATTACCCTGTGAGGGATACCGCTTCTTGCAAGTGCCTGTTCAACTGAGTTTGACTGTGCGTTCATTCTGTAAAGCACTGCAAAATCAGAGAATTTTCTGCCGTTTGCCACACCGTCAAGTATAGTTTCTGCAATATATGCGCTTTCGTCACGCTCCGACATAGCTGTGTGAACAGTGATTTTTTCGCCCTGCTCGTTTTCTGTCCAGAGTGTTTTGCCCTTACGTGCTGTGTTGTTTTCGATTACCTTGTTTGCAGCACTGAGTATTGTTTTTGTACTACGGTAATTTTGCTCAAGTCGGATAACCTTTGCACCCTTGAACGTGTTTTCAAAGGAGAGGATATTTTCAATAGTCGCTCCTCTGAACTTGTAGATACTCTGGTCGTCATCACCTACTACGCAGATGTTGTTTGACCTTTGCGCAAGCATACTTACAAATTTATACTGCACCTTGTTTGTATCCTGATACTCGTCAACCATTATGTACTTAAATAAATTCTGATAATATTCGAGTACATCGGGCGCTTGCTCAAAAAGTAAAACGGTGTTGCACAGCAAATCGTCAAAATCCATAGCGTCACTGGTTTTCAGGTTGTTCTGATAAAGCTCGTACGCTTTAGATATCGACATTTTTCTGCTGTCAAAATCGGCTTCCTTTTTCATCTGCTCGGGAGTCTGCATTTTATCCTTTGCTTTTGAAATTTCGGAAAGAACTGTGCGGTGAGGGAGGATTTTTTCATCAATATGAAGCTGTTTTAAAATGTTTTTCATCAACCGCCTTGTGTCGTCTGTATCATAGACCGTAAAGCGGTTTGTGTAGCCTATTCTGTCACCGTAACGGCGTAAAATCCTTGCGCACGTTGAGTGAAAGGTAGCTGCCCATATATCGTTGCCACCCTCGGGGATTGCGTTGCAGATACGCTCTTTAAGCTCGCCTGCCGCCTTATTTGTAAAGGTGATGGCAAGTATCTGCCACGGCTTGCAAAGCTCACTTTTCAATATGTACGAAATTCTGTTTACAAGCACCGTAGTCTTGCCTGAGCCGGCACCGGCAAGAATGAGCAGAGGTCCCTCTGTTGTAAAAACCGCCTGCTGCTGCATATTGTTCATATGGGAATATTGCTGTTGTAATTCATTCAAAGACATAGCTGTGTTTCCTTAAATATATAATCAATCTTCAAGCTTGTTCATAACCATACCGGTTATCATTTTCGGGTAGAAATATGTTGACTTCTGTGGCATTTTTTCGCCTGCTGTGGCAACGTCACGAATTTCTGTAACTCTTGTGGGGTTTAAGATAAATGCACACTGGAATTTGCCGTTGTTTACACCGTCAATTGCTTCATCAAATATTTTTGTGTAGGTTAAGTTAATCTGCTGTGCCATATTTTCTTTATCAAT
>CAMFTQ010000133.1 GCA_945988865.1 uncultured Anaeromassilibacillus sp. | reverse complement strand
ATGAAGAAAAGGACGAATATTTCAGCATAATCAAAGAGGTTATGAGCTACATCGACAACGATGTAATTATGATACAAAAGCAGGCAAATTCTGAAATCAAGGTATTTGCCCATATGCTCAAGCACGACAGACAGCCTGATGTTTTCCCTGACGGCGAAAACGATCTGGCTCTTGCCTATGACGATGAAATTTTCTATCATCTTTCAAACTGCTCTGCAAATTTACAGTTTATCGAGATGACAAACGACAGAATTTCTATAGAAGGCTTTGTCAATATGTTTAATATAGATTTTGACAGCTTTGATGTGAAACTCTGCGTTAATGACGAGCTTTACGACTGTGAAATGTCTGACTATTCATCAGTTATGGGACTAAACACAGTAATTTTAAACAGATACCGCTTTGTCGGTCAGGCACCATTAAAAGCAAAGAAAAACAAGGTGCATATTGTGGTGTTCATTAACGGAGTGCCGATTAAGCTCTACAATCATATGTACGGCAAGTTCTTCCCTGTAAGCGGCCTGTATAAAAATGCCTATTTCTACAACGACCATAGAATCCTCACAAAGCAAAGAGGAGTGTTAAACATTGACCGTTGCTCAAAGCTAAAGCACCTGTCAAAAAGCCTCAGCTTCTTAAAGGAAATGTGGAAGAAAAATAAAAACGGTGGAAGAAACGCAGTCAAGGCAAGAATTTTGCTTAAATTCTATAAAGTATTCAAACGCAAGCCGATATGGATAATTTCTGACAGAACCTCAAAGGCAGGCGACAACGGAGAAGCGTTCTTCCGTTATATGGTTGAAAATCACCCTGAGATTGAATCATACTTTGTATTAAACGAGGACTGCACCGATTACAAAGAAATGCAAAAAGTCGGCAACGTACTTGTTAAAGACTCCTTCAAGCATAAGCTGATGCTTTTAATGAGCGAATACATCGTTTCAAGCCACGCAGAGGATTATATCTTCAATCCTTTCTATACCTACAACCACGGCTATCGTGACATTCTTTCAAGAAAGAAGTATGTATTTTTACAGCACGGTATTACCAAGGATGACCTTTCAGGCTGGCTTAGAAAATTCAATAAAAACATTTTCGGATTTATTACCGCAGCAAAGCCGGAATATAACTCAATTTTAGAGTATGATTATGACTATGACGAAAATCAGGTATGGCTCACAGGCTTTGCAAGATTTGACCGTCTTTATCAGGACGAGAAAAAGCAGATTACCGTAATGCCTACGTGGCGTAAATATATTATGGGTTCGCTTGATAAAAAAACAGGCATATGGTCGATTAAAGACGACTTTGCAGATACTGACTTTGTAAAATTCTACAGAGAGCTTTTAAACAGTGAAAAGCTTTCAAAGGCTCTTGAAAAATACGGCTATACGCTTGCGTTTATGCCTCACCCGAACCTTCAGCCTTATCTTGAGTATTTTGCAGGCAACGACAAGGTAGAGTTTTTGGGACAGGAAACAAATTACCGTGACATCTATGCCCACAGCAATCTGCTTATCACCGACTATTCATCAACGGTATTTGATTTTGCTTATATGAGAAAGCCTGTATTATACTGCCATTTTGACAGTGAAGAATTTTTCGGCGGAGGACATTCATACGAAAAAGGCTACTTTGACTATGAGCGTGACGGCTTTGGCGAGGTTGAGTACACAGTTGAAAGCACAGTTGACCGCATAATCGAGTATATGGAAAACGACTGTAAGGTTAAGGATAAGTATCTTGAGAGAATTGATAATTTCTTTGCCTTCAACGATAAGAACAACTGTCAGCGAATTTATGAAACTATGATTTCAAAGAGAACTAAGGCAACAAATAATAAATAACGTCTTGTCGCTTTTTTCTCAACAGTATTACTCTAAAAATAAAAACTGTTCCGTCTGATCAATCGGACGGAATTGTTTTGTATTTTTGTAAAAACAGGAGGTACAATATGCTATTTACAAGTACGGATTTTTTGTATTTGTTTTTGCCCATAACGGTTCTTGTTTACTATACTTTTCTGCGTAAAAGCAGAATGTTGCAAAATATTTTTCTGCTGTTTGCAAGTCTTTTCTTCTATGCCTGGGGCGAGCCTAAATTTGTTCTCGTAATGCTTTTGTCGATTGTTGCAAACTACATATTCGCACTGCTTGTTGACCGCTTTAAAAAGAAAGAAAATAAAGCGTTGTGCAGAGCTTTAATTGCATTGACGGTAGTTGCAAACCTTTCTATTCTGTTTATTTACAAATACTTAAACTTCACAGCAGGAATAATCGAGAGCATAACGGGTGCAGATTTTGGTATTGCAAAAATTGCTCTGCCCATAGGTATTTCGTTTTTCACCTTTCAGGCGATGTCATACGTGCTTGATGTTTACAGAGATAAGGGCGCAGTGCAGAAGAACATCATAAACGTTGGACTTTATATCTCGTTCTTCCCACAGCTTATAGCAGGTCCGATAGTAAGATACGAAACGGTAGCAGAAGAAATTCTCCACAGAAAAGAAACGCTTGATGATTTTTTAAACGGCTTTGCCCGTTTTATATACGGCTTTGCCAAAAAGGTGTTGCTTTCTAACAACTTTGCCATAGTAGCCGATATGGCGTTTGATTCGGCACGTGACGGCAACGAGCAGTTCAGAAGAATATCATAAACGTGGGACTTTATATCTCGTTCTTTCCACAGCTTATAGCAGGCCCGATAGTAAGATACGAAACGGTAGCAGAAGAAATTCTCCACAGAAAAGAAACGCTTGATGATTTTTTAAACGGCTTTGCCCGTTTTATATACGGCTTTGCCAAAAAGGTGTTGCTTTCTAACAACTTTGCCATAGTAGCCGATATGGCGTTTGATTCGGCACGTGACGGCAACGAGCTTTCTGTTGCGTTTTCGTGGCTCGGCGCTGTTGCATATACTCTGCAAATCTTCTTTGACTTCGGCGGTTACAGCGATATGGCTATCGGCTTAGGCAGAATGTTCGGCTTTCACTTCCTTGAAAACTTCAACTACCCCTACATATCACGCTCAATCACAGAGTTCTGGAGAAGATGGCATATGTCGCTCGGAACGTGGTTTCGAGATTACGTGTACTTTCCGCTCGGTGGCAGTCGTGTAAATAAAGGAAGACTTATCTTAAACCTTTTTACAGTATGGTTTTTAACAGGTGTATGGCACGGCGCAAACTGGACGTTTATCGTGTGGGGACTTATGTATTTTGTACTGCTTGTTATAGAAAAGCTCACAGGCTTTTACAAAAATGATAAAACAGTCCTTTCAAAAATTCTGCTTTCAATCTATACACTTTTCTTTGTAATTATGGGTTGGGTAGTGTTCAGAGCAGAATCTTTGCCTGACGCTGTAAACTATATTCAGACAATGTTCGGCTTTGGTGCGTCATCATTTGCAGATCCCCTGTTCTTGCAGTGC
>CAMFTQ010000132.1 GCA_945988865.1 uncultured Anaeromassilibacillus sp. | reverse complement strand
CACAGTTCGCCGCTACAATCATTAATTTTGCCCGTCGAGGCACTCGACAAATTATCATTTATCAACTTTCAGTTATGACCATTTTTTGAAAAATGCATATACGGCTGATAACGTCCGACTGAATACAAATGAATGAATTTTTAAAAAATATGAATTGCAAAATCAATTCAAAATTCGAGTTTTATTTGCAAAATACGACCTAAAAATGAATATTTTAATTAATATTAGTGCTAAATTGTATAAATCTTTTCAAAAAAGATGTGACACTTCTGCAAGTATTGTATCTTTCATTTTGTGTAAAAATATGTTATAATAGTAAAAACATAATAGGGAATGATATTATGCTGCAAAATAACGGGGACTATTCAGCAATTACACCGGAGATTGAGGTTCTCGCAAAGAAGATGACGGATAACTCCATTATTGACCCTTCTCTTTACAGCAAATATAATGTCAAAAGAGGACTGCGTGACCTTGACGGTAAGGGTGTCCTTACGGGACTTACAGATATTTCAACAATTAATCAGAACAAATTGGTTGACGGAAAACTTGTTCCCTGCGACGGTGAGCTTTTTTATCGTGGATACAACGTAAACGATATTATCAAGGGAATCACCGATGATAACCGCTTCGGTTTTGAGGAAGTAGTATACCTCCTTTTGTTTGGTGAGATGCCTAATCCGCAGGAGCTTCACGACTTTAAGGAACTGCTGGTGCAGTACAGAACTCTGCCGCAGAACTTTGTGCGTGACGTAATATTGAAAGCTCCGAGCGAGGATATGATGAACTCAATTGCACGAAGCGTTTTAACGCTTTTCTGCTATGATACAAATCCGAACGATACCTCAATCAACAATGTTTTAAGGCAGTGCGTTCAGCTTATTTCCGTATTTCCGCTTTTGTCGGTTTACGGCTACCACGCATACAACCACTATCTGCGTGACAAGAGCCTGTACATTCACCGTGCAGACCCGTCAATGTCTACGGCAGAGGTTATTCTGTCGCTTCTCCGTCCCGACAGAAAGTACACTCCGCTTGAGGCAAAGGTGCTTGATATGGCACTTATTCTGCATATGGAGCACGGCGGCGGTAACAACTCGACCTTTACAACCCACGTTGTAACCTCGTCGGGTACTGACACATATTCAGCAATGGCGGCGGCTCTTGCATCACTTAAAGGACCGAAGCACGGCGGTGCAAACGTTAAGGTTTTCTATACGTTTGAGGATTTGAAAAAGCACGTCAGAGATTGGAATGATGACGAGGCTATTACGGCTTACCTCGAAAAGCTCCTCGACAGGCAGGCGTTTGACTGCAAGGGACTTATCTACGGTATGGGACACGCTGTTTACACAATTTCCGATCCACGTCAGGTAATTCTTAAGGGTTCTGTTAAGAAGCTTGCCGAAGCAGAGGGTTATGACGATGAATTCAGTCTTTATGAAAAGGTTGAGCATATTGCGCCTGAGGTTATCGCAAAGAAAAGGAAAATCTATAAGGGCGTTGCGGCAAACGTCGACTTTTACAGCGGCTTGCTTTACAGTATGCTCAATATTCCGTGTGAGCTTTACACTCCTATGTTTGCAACTGCACGTATTGCAGGCTGGAGCGCACACAGACTTGAAGAGCTTATAAATTCCGGAAAGATTATCCGTCCTGCATATATGAGTATTGCAAAAGAGAAAAAATATGTTCCGCTTGAGGACAGATAATTTTTTATTTAATTTAGATGTATTAAACACCCCTCGGTTATTGCTTCCGAGGGGTGTTTTCTTGTGTGTTTTTAAGGATTATGCAAGCTCGAAATACAAGCCTTCACCGCCTGATAATTCTTTGGGAGCTGTGTGCCAGATTTCACCGCACTTATAATCCTGCATATTTACATCCTCAATACTGTAATCATATTTGTAAACCTTAGCGCCTTCGTAGCCGTAGTAATGATCCCAAGGGTGACACACAACTTTGCCTGCAATCAGGAAGGTATTGCCAACATACCAGTCTGTGAATCGGAAGCCTACGACTCCTCTGAGATACTGTGAAATTGAACGGTCGCTGAAATTCTTTTGAATGTGTTCGATGATTAATTTTACTTTATCATAGCTCAATGCCTTTACATATTCATTAATTTCAACACGCTTGATGTCGCCTCGTGAGTTCTCGCCAAGTTCACTCATAGATTTTATATATCTGTAGTCGCAGTGATGACCGATACGGCACCAGTAGTCAAATAAATCGGCGGAAATATCGTTATTGTTTTTGCAGTTATGCTTTACAACGCCGAGGTCTTTTTTAAGCTTTATTGCTTTTGAAGCGTCGTCGCTCTTGCCGACATATGTTGTAGCTTCTTCTTCGGTAAGTTCCTGATAATTATTGTATGATTTGAGAACACTTTCCATATCGCCTTTAAGCTGATTCATTGCAGCTGTTATTGCACTTTTATTAAGATTCATATTTTTGATTGTTTGCTGAGTATCTTCGTCAAGTGCTGAAAATTCCTCGTTAGTCATTGACGCAAGCTTAATCTTTGCGTCAAGCGAGAGCAGAGCCGTGAATGCTGAGGCCGAAAAGATTTCCATACTGCAATTTACATAGTTTTCTGCTCTGTAAGCGGCTTCACCGCCGAACATTGACTCATTCTTCATCTTGTTGTAATATGCAGTGAAAACACTTTTGTTGTATCCGAACGGACTGTTGATGTAGTTTTCCAAATCACTTATTCTATGTGCATAGTTTGTAGTGCTTGTGAAGTCGTTATTTACAAGACCTGCAAGAGTGATATTCTTTTTAACTTCGTTCGTTTCGTCTTTGATAACGTCAATTAATTCCAAAGCATATTTCTTGCTGGTTAAAACCTCGTTAACAAGCCTGTTGTATTCAACAAGCGAGCTCTGGTCGTAAATATCTTTTATAATCTTCTGAGTGCTGCTGTCAATCTGCCTCTGAATGTCGTCAAGCTTTTTGTTGATTTCTGTAAGGTTTACTTCGTGAACTCCGCAGATATCTTTGAGCATTGTAGAAATCGGACCTGCGAGGAATGAAAGTCCGGGAACTGTCGATGCCATTCCCTTGCCCCAGTTATTAAGGATTGCACGGATTGAGCCGGTGAAATAGGTGTTTGAGTTGAACTGAGATTCGTTAAGCGAAATTGAATTTGTTGTTGCGGCGTTAGTCTTTACAAGGCTGAGCGTTGCAACCGAGCCGATACAGGTCAGTGCAAGAAATCCTGCAATAATTCTTCTTTTGATGTTGTCTGTGAATTTGATTGATGATGTTTTCATAATTTTTCTTCCTTTCGGTGATTTTTGATTTGTTGGCTTTATTATAAAACAGACATAGGGACAAAACCCTGACAAAAATAAAAGATTTTGAAAAAATTTTTAAAATTTTTTGAGTACCTGTTTTTTAGTTATCTAAACAATAATTTGCCGAGTGCCTCGGCTCGCAAATCGAGTGGAAAAGTCAGTTTG
>CAMFTQ010000131.1 GCA_945988865.1 uncultured Anaeromassilibacillus sp. | reverse complement strand
GTTAAACACAGTAAACCCCGGAACAGACGCAAGAGCAGTGCGGATTTTCAGTGACAACAATGCATATATACTCGGCATAGGCGAAATACGTATGGTAGATTTTACAAACGATGCACAAAAAGAACAGCAGGAAACAATAGTTTTTACTGCACCGTCTGACGCAAATCAGTCGGTTGCAAGCGGTGATGAGCAGTAATTTGTTTTATCTATAGGGGGATGGTATTATGATATGGTTTGATTTAGCAGTTATTGCTGTAATATTATTATTTGTTATAACAGGTGCGGCAAAGGGTGCTGCAAGAACACTGCTCAGCTTAGCAGCCTTAGTTGTTTCGTTTATTACAGCATTATTTCTCGGCAACGCCGTTTCACAATGGGCATACACAACGTTTTTCAAGGAAAACATCTTAAATTCAATATCGACAGCAATAAAAGAAAACGGACTAAACAACATAACGGCTACCATAACAGATGTTATAGAGTCGTTTCCGCAATATGTTTCATCGCTGTTTAAGTGCTTTGGTTTTGACGCACAGCAGATGAGCAGTTCTATAGAAGCTAATATTGAAAAGTCGCCGCAGCAAGGTGCAGAGATAATAGAGGGAGTTATCTCGCCTTTTATAATCTCACTAATCAACATAATCTTAGTTCTTGTATTTTTTATTCTGCTGATGATAATAACAGGCTTTTTGGTAAAGACAGTATCAAGAGCGTTTAATATACCGATTATCAAGCAGATAAATACAGTTGCAGGCGGAGCCTTAGGACTTGTAAAGGGTATAATTGTAGTTTTGTTTATCACTATGATTTTAAGAACGTCAATTCCGCTGATGCTTAATCAGACAAAGCAAGAAACAGACAGTCAAATATCACAGACTTATTTATTTAAGTATTTTTATGATACGGATTTGCTCAAAACAGAGGGCTTTTATGGGTATAAACCTTATTAAATGAGGGATGAGGGAAATGGAAGAAAAGAGTAAAACATTGACGGACGGAAAAATCTTTACCGTGCCGAATATTTTGACATTTTGCAGAATTGTGCTGATTGCACCGTTTTTGTATTTCTTTATTACAGAGCGTTATATCGAGGCGACAGCGATTTTGACAGCGTCGGGACTGAGCGACTGCTTTGACGGACTTTTGGCAAGAAAGCTCAATCAGGTGTCGGATTTAGGCAAGCTGCTTGACCCTGTTGCCGATAAGCTCACGCTTGTTGCGGTAGCCGTATGTATTTGCGTAATGTTCCCGATAGTGATACCGCTTATGATAATACTTGCACTAAAGGATTTACTTATGCTGTGCGGCGGTCTGTATATGATTAAAAAGGGAATTAAACCGCCTGCTGCAAAATGGTACGGAAAGGTCGGTACTATTGTGTTCTATTTTTCTGTATGCTTAATAGTATTTTTAAAGGCGTTTTATCAGATTGAAAGCGACATACTCACAATCGTTCTGATGAGCCTGACAGCAATTACAATGATTTTTGCGCTTGTAAAGTATTTTCAGCTCTTTTTGAAATTAAAAAAAGAAAACATATAGCATATAACATTGTTTAGAAGGTAAAGGAGAAAATATATGATTTGTTCAAGATGCGGCAAAAACCCTGCGGTGGTTTTTGTTTCAAATTCGGCAGAGCCAAACGAACAGCCAAAGGGCTACTGCCTGACCTGCGCCAAAGAGCTTGGTATCAAGCCTGTTGACGACCTGATGAAAAGAATGGGTATTTCCGATGATGATTTAGAGTCGATGCAGGAGCAAATGACAGCACTGCTCGGCGACTCGGCTGAAAGCGGAGATTTAAGCGAGATGATGAAGTCACTTACAGACAACTTAGCACTTGAGGCACAGCCTGATGATGACGATGATTTTTCAAAGGGCGGTGCGCCTGCTTTTCCGGCATTTTTAAGCAATATGTTCGGTGGCAATAAACAAAGCGAGGACAAAACAGCCGGTGACAAGCCTAAAAACAAAAAAGAGAAAAAAGCAAACAGAAAGCATATAAATCTGTATTGCTATGACCTCACAAAAAAAGCCAGAGAGGGCAACACAGACGCTGTAATCGGCAGAGATAAAGAAATAGAGCGTGTTATTCAGATTTTATCACGCAGAACAAAGAACAACCCTTGCTTAATAGGTGAGCCGGGCGTAGGTAAAACTGCAATAGCCGAGGGACTCGCCGCAAGAATTGCAGAGGGTAACGTTCCGCAAAGATTAAAGGACAAAGAAATTCAGCTTCTTGATTTAACGGCGCTTGTAGCCGGCACACAATTCAGAGGACAGTTTGAAAGCCGTATTAAGGGACTTACACAAGAGGTAAAGGACGCAGGCAACATCATTCTGTTTATTGATGAAATTCATAACCTTGTAGGCACAGGCGACAGCGAGGGTACAATGAATGCCGCAAATATATTAAAGCCGGCGCTGTCAAGAGGAGAAATTCAGGTAATAGGCGCTACAACCTTTAACGAGTACAGAAAATATATCGAAAAGGACTCTGCGCTTGAAAGACGTTTTCAGCCGGTAACGGTAAACGAGCCGACAATCGCAGAAACTATGGAGGTTCTAAGAGGAGTTAAAGCGTACTACGAACAGCACCATCAGGTGACGGTATCTGACGATATTGTACGCAAGGCTGTAGTTTTCAGCGAAAGATATATCACAGACAGATTTCTGCCCGATAAGGCTATAGATCTGCTTGATGAGGCTTGCTCCTGCGCATCTCTTGCAAACGGAGAGCTTGAACAGTTCGATAAGCTGACAGACAAGAAAAACAAGCTCAACTTGCAGATAGAAAGCATATATTCAGAGGAAGAGGTAGATTATCAGGCGCTTGCAAACGTCAAGACAGAAATAGCAAACATAGATAAGCAGTTAGAGGGCAAAAACAGAGAGGACCTCATAGTAAGCGTAACAGAGCAGGACCTTGCAAAGGTAATTGAGCTGTGGACGGGTATTCCGTCATCTCGCATACGTGAAAACGAGCTTGCAAAGCTTGCCGACTTAGACAACAGACTGAAAGAGAAAATCATAGGTCAGAACGAGGCGGTAGAAGCACTTGCATCTGCAATTAAACGAAGCAGAGTTCAGATTTCACCACGTCGCCGACCTGCATCATTTATTTTTGTAGGACCTACAGGCGTAGGTAAAACAGAGCTTGTAAAGGTTCTGTCGCAGGAGCTTTTCGACACTCCCGAAACACTCATAAGGCTTGATATGTCAGAGTTTATGGAAAAGCACTCCGTTTCAAAAATCATCGGTTCACCTCCCGGCTATGTAGGCTATGACGAGGCAGGACAGGTGACAGAAAAGGTAAGGCGCAGACCGTACTCTGTACTTCTTTTTGACGAGATAGAAAAGGCGCACCCCGATGTTCTGAATATTCTTCTTCAAATTCTTGACGAGGGCAAGCTGACAGACGCACACGGCAGACTTGTTAATTTTGAGAACACAGTTATCGTAATGACGTCAAACGCAGGCTCTGACAAGCGAGAAAATGCCTTAGGCTTCGGCAAATCTCA
>CAMFTQ010000130.1 GCA_945988865.1 uncultured Anaeromassilibacillus sp. | reverse complement strand
TTTTATTATCGCACAAACAAGCTCAATAAATTGTAAAGTATGATACAATTTGTAAAACTTTTATGTATTTTCGTTATCTGTTTTAAGACTTTGCCAGCCGTCCTTTTCGGGATCGTAGTCCTCATAAACATCACGTTCAATGTCGTAATCGTCATATTCAGGCTCATTTTGTAAATCATCGGGAATAATCGGAATTTGTCTGTAAACCTCTGAAACCTTGTCACGCTGCCAGAGCATCGGGTTAATTCTGATTGAATATCCGCAACCGTTTTCCATTACCCAGTCAAACGGCTTTGCCTGCGGAAGTCCGTAAACAGATAAAAGCGTCATAATTACTCCGCCGTGAGTTACTATTGCACATTCGGTTGTTCCCGTTTTGATAAGTCCTGCTACAATGCTTTCAAAAATAAGGCAGATTCGCCTTGTAAAATCAGCACTGCTCTCTCCCCTTGGTGGCTTTACAGATGTATCGCCTGCAAGCCATTTGTCAAAATCAGCGTCACCCTTTAGCTGTTCTGCCGTTTTATTTTCCCACTCGCCGAAACAGCACTCGCTTAGCTGATCAATAACTATAGGCTTTAAGTTCGGATAAAGAATTTCACAGGTTTGCTTGCAACGCTTTAACGGACTTGTAAAAAGTGCCTGTGCAAACGGATATTTGCAAATATCGTCAAGCCTTTGCAGGTTATCTATTCCCTCCTGACTTAAAGGTACATCTGTAGTGCCGATGTAAGCGCCTTTTTTCGCTTCAAGCGTTTCGCCGTGGCGGATAAGGTGAATGTTATAAGATTTCATAAAAATTACTCCTATTCACTTTACAAATAGTTTTCAAAAATATATACTATATGTATAATGTATGATTTATAAGTTTGAGGTGCGCTATGAGTAACGATTTTGCAAGAATTATCACATATCTCAGAAAGGAACGTCACCTAAGTCAGAAGCAGGTGGCAACAGATTTAGGGATTTCTCAGGCTCTGCTTTCTCACTACGAAAAGGGTGTTCGTGAATGTGGTCTTGATTTTCTTATCAGTATTGCCGATTACTACGATGTATCGTGCGATTATCTGCTCGGCAGAACCTACGACAGGCAGGGGGCTGTAATTGAAATTGACGAGCAAATACCTACTGACAGTCCTTTGGAATCAGAAAACGAAGCAAGCAAGGCTCACAGCGGTTCTATTGTAGCTGCCGTAAACAAGAAAATCATAATCGGCTCACTTAACATTATATTTAATCTTCTGCAAATAATCAACAGTAAATCGCTTATTAAGCATATTTCTGATTTTTTATTTGCAGGAATATACAAATGCTTTCGCATAATTTTTTCTGCAAACAAAGAAAATCCTCAGGATATGTTTTCGATAGACAAGGAGCTTTACGGCGGATACTGTGACGCTTTTATGACGCTGACATCAACACACGCAAAGGCAGAAACAAAAAGCAAAAAATGCTCGGCTGCCGCTGTAAGCCTTAGCGGTGATGAAATAGCACAGCATTATCCCGAAAATGCAAGCTCGCTGTTTAACCTGATTAGTGCGGCTGAAAAAAGAATAAAGCTGAAAACAGGCGGTAAATAACAGTAATGCCGAATAAATATGGGATTGACTGTTTATGAAATAATATAATTTGACACCCGAAAAAGGAAGTATTCGCTCCTTTTTCGGGTGGTTTTGCTTTAATAAATAATCGCTTATAGGCTTTATTGCTGTATCGGTTGAGTACTCTCTACACCTTTACTTACTCGAATTACAACGGTTGAGCCTTCTTCGAGCTTATCGCCCGGTTGATTGCTCTTGTAGGCAATTACTCTGCTTTCGCCGTACTTATCGCTGTACTCAGTTTCTGCTGTGGCAAGGAATCCTGCGTCTGACAACAGCTTTGCAGCCTCTGATACAGTCAGGTTTTCGATATTCGGCAACGCTCTCATCAGAGGACCCTTGCTGACGGTTACATATACGGTTGACTCGCCCTCGGATTCAATAGGTGTATTTGGCGCAGGATATTGTGAAATCACAGAGCCTTGCGGTACTGTGTCGCTGTACTCGTCCTTTATGGCACGTACAACAATAACCTTGTCGTCAGCTTCGGCAGACGCTGAAACCTCGGTGTAGGTTTTGCCTACGTAATCCTGCACAACAGGTCCTGTCCATTCCTGCTGCTGAGGCGGTGCTGTTGTTTCCTGAATGTTATCGTTGTTATTAAAAATACCTTCAAGCGGGTTTTGCAGATACCAAAAATATCCTGCTATTGAAAAGAGGATAAGCGAAACTATAAGCGACACAAGAACTATGCTTGTAGAAGACATTCCCGACTGCTTATTCTTATCATCCTCTTTAACGGGAGTCATACTTGATGTTCTTGAGATTTCTTCCTGAATTGCCTGAACTGTTGCTGCTGCCGAAAGCTGAGAGCGCAGGTCGTCAAAATCCTTGATTCTTTTACTGCGGTCAACATTAAGTCCGTTTGCAAGAGCAGTTACAACGTGAGGCGGCAAACGCTTAACTGTGTTTTTGCTCATAAGAAGCCGGCTGTCCTTTAAGCGTTCCTGCGCATTTTCGGGGATATTGCCTGTAAGCGCATAAAACAGCGTTGCCGTAAAGCCGTAAATTTCTGTTATGCTGTCAAGCGGAAAGTTCTTTTCGTACTGCTCGGGAGCCGCACAGCCGCTGAAAAGCTGAGATTTGAGTACCGTTCCTCTTTTTCTTTCGTATTCTGTTGAAAAACCCGAAAGCTTAATCTTGCCTGTTGATGTAATATACATATTTGACGGAGAAACGGCATAATGACCTATATTATTCTTATGCAGTGCTTCTAATGCTGAAATTACAGGCATAAAAAGCGGTCGTGCCACGTCCCAGTCAAGGCTGCCTCCGCTTCTCTCTGTGTACTCTTCAAAAGGAATCATCTCTGCATATTCCTCAACTGCATATGCTGTGTTATTCGCTTCAAAAACAGCATAAACTGTCATCATCGCCGAAAATTCCTTAAGACGTTCTACAGTTTTATAGTAAGAAATAAAATTGCTCTTAACATTTGAAAAAATTTCGTCGTGACCCTCCAACACCTTTACAACTGCTTTGTTCTCGTCACGAGCAATATGACCGATAGGCAGGTATTCTCTGATTGAAACAATCTTTTTTGCTGCATTATCAAAGCCTATGTAGCGTGTGCTTTCACCGTTAGTTTCAAGTCGTCTGCCGATTAAAAATCTATCCTTGAGTAATGTATTGGCAGGCAGATACGGTGCTCCCTGCGTTTGCGAATTATCAAATCCGCAGTGCGGACAAATTGTATTATTTTGTTTTTCATGCATACAGCCTAAACATAAAGACATAGCAGCATCTCCTGATTATAAAAAATATAATAAAACATCGTAGTAATATTCAAATGATATGTATCCGTATTAAAATTTATCGTTCTTATTTGCAATTATAGCATACACCCATAGACAATACAAGGCATAAGGGTGTCATTGTAGTTACATTTTTGTTATTGTTTAATACCTGTCTCTTATACACATCTCCGAGCCCACGAGACGCTACGCTA
>CAMFTQ010000129.1 GCA_945988865.1 uncultured Anaeromassilibacillus sp. | reverse complement strand
AGAAAAGAAGAAACAAAGAACTTAGAGCCATTCAGCACTGAGCTTGCTTCACTTGCAGAGGTATTTGTAATGGACGCTTTCGGCAGCGCTCACAGAGCACACTGCTCAACAGCAGGCGTTACAGAGCATATCAAGGACACAGCAGTTGGTTATCTTATGCAGAAGGAAATCAACTACCTCGGCAACGCAGTTGAAACACCTGTAAGACCTTTCGTTGCTATCTTAGGCGGTGCTAAGGTTGCAGATAAGTTAAACGTTATCTCAAACCTTCTCGAAAAGTGCGACACACTTATCATCGGCGGCGGTATGGCTTACACCTTCTTAAAGGCTAAGGGCTATGAGGTTGGTACTTCTCTTGTTGATGACGAGAAGATCGACTACTGCAAAGAGATGATTGCAAAGGCAGAGAGCCTTGGCAAACAGCTCCTCCTCCCAATCGACACAACAATCACAAAGAGCTTCCCTGATCCGATTGACAGCGAGATTGAGGTTTCTGTAGTTGATTCAAACGCAATCCCTGCTGATATGATGGGACTTGACATCGGCACAAAGACAGCAGAGCTTTTTGCAGACGCTGTTAAGAGTGCAAAGACTGTTGTATGGAACGGTCCTATGGGCGTATTCGAGAACCCGATTCTTGCAAAGGGTACAATCGCAGTAGCTAAGGCTTTAGCAGACACAGACGCTACAACAATCATCGGTGGCGGTGACTCTGCAGCAGCTGTAATCAACCTTGGATTTGCTGACAAGATGAGCCACATCTCAACAGGCGGCGGCGCTTCTCTTGAGTATCTTGAGGGTAAGGTTCTGCCGGGTATTGCAGTTATCGCTGACAAATAATTAAAAATATTTCTTGCTTTAAGGGCGGACAGGCTGTTCGCCCTTAGCTTGTAATAATTATAATTTTACTTTGAAAGGAATAATCAAAATGGATAAGAGTAAAAGAAAGGCAGTTATTGCCGGCAACTGGAAAATGAACAAAACTCCTGCTGAGGCTAAAGAGCTTTTAACAGCTGTAGCTCCTCTTGTAAAGGACGCTGACTGCGAGGTTATCGCCTGCGTTCCTTTTGTAGATTTACAGACAGCACTTGAAACAACAGCCGACACAAACATTAAAATCGGTGCCGAAAACTGCCACTGGGCAGAAAGCGGTGCTTTCACAGGCGAAATCTCTGCACCAATGCTTGCTTCAATGGGCGTTGAGTACGTAGTTTTAGGACACAGTGAAAGAAGACAGTACTTCGGCGAAACAGACGAAACTGTAAACAAGAGAACAAAGGCTGCCTTAAAGGCAGGCTTAAAGCCAATCGTATGCGTTGGCGAGCTTCTGTGGGAGCGTGAGTGCAACATCACAGAAGAGGTTATTGCAAGACAGATAAAGCTTGATTTGTACGATGTTACGCAGGACGAGCTTAAAAACATTATCATAGCTTACGAGCCTGTATGGGCTATCGGCACAGGCAAGACAGCTACAGCAGAGCAGGCTGAGGAGGTTTGCGCATTTATCCGTCAGACGCTTGCAAAGCTTTACGGTCAGGCTGCAGCAGACGCAGTTACAATTCAGTACGGCGGTTCTATGAATGACGGCAACGCTGACGAGCTTTTATCAAAGGTAAATGTTGACGGCGGTTTAATCGGCGGTGCGTCACTTGTTGCAGAGAAGTTTGCCGCTATCGTTAAGGCTGCAAACAAATAATCTGATTTGCATCAGCTTGGGCAAGGAATTTTATCTTTGCCCATTGTTTACATTAACTACAAGGAGTAAATCAAATGAAAAAACCACTGATTCTTATGATTCTTGACGGCTTTGGTATTGCGCCCGAAAACGGCAACGCAATCAAGGCTGCAAATACACCAAACCTTGACAGACTTTTTTCCTCTAACCCAATTACACAAATCGGCGCATCAGGTATGGACGTAGGTCTGCCTGACGGTCAGATGGGTAACAGCGAGGTTGGTCACACCAACATCGGCGCAGGACGTGTAGTTTATCAGGAGCTTACAAGAATTACAAAGTCAATCAAAGACGGCGACTTCTTTGAAAACGAAGCTCTGTGCAACGCTATGAACAACGCTCTTGAAAACGGCAAAGCTCTTCACCTTATGGGACTTCTGTCAGACGGCGGTGTTCACAGCCACAACGGACATCTTTACGGCATACTCGAAATGGCAAAGAAAAAAGGACTTGAAAAGGTTTATGTTCACGCTTTTCTTGACGGTCGTGACGTTCCTCCCTCAAGCGGTAAGGACTTTGTAGCAGACTGTGCAGACAAGATGAAAGAAATCGGTGTCGGCAAAATCGCTACAGTTATGGGCAGATACTACGCTATGGACAGAGATAACCGCTGGGAGCGAGTAGAAAAAGCGTATGCCGCTATGGTTTACGGCGAGGGCGAAAAGTCAGCCTGTCCTGTAGAGGCAGTTGCAAAGTCATACGAAGCAGGCGTGACAGATGAGTTCGTTATTCCTGCTGTTATAGACGGCGGCGCACAAATCAGCGAGGGCGACAGCGTAGTATTCTTTAACTTCCGCCCCGACAGAGCAAGAGAAATCACACGTTGCTTTGTTGACCCTGATTTCAGCGGCTTTGAAAGAAGAAACGGCTTCTTCCCTCTCACCTACGTTTGTATGACGCAGTATGACGCTACAATGCCGAATGTTCAGGTTGCATTCAAACCGCAGACCCTTGTTAATACTCTGGGCGAATACATCTCTGACAAGGGTATGACACAGCTTAGAATTGCCGAAACAGAAAAGTACGCACACGTAACGTTCTTCTTTAACGGCGGTGTTGAAAAGCAGTACGAAAACGAGGACAGAATACTCGTTGCTTCTCCAAAGGTTGCGACATACGATTTACAGCCTGAGATGAGCGCATACGAGGTTGCAGACAAGTGCTGTGCGGCTATCGAAAGCGGTAAGTACGATATGATTATCTTAAACTTTGCAAACTGCGATATGGTAGGTCACACAGGTGTATTTGACGCCGCTGTAAAGGCTGTTGAGGCTGTTGACGAGTGCGTAGGCAAGGTTACAGACTCTATTGCAAAAATGGACGGTGTAGCATTGATTACGGCTGACCACGGCAACGCAGACAGAATGTATGACACAGACGGCTCGCCGTTTACTGCTCACACAACAAACCCTGTTCCTTTCTGTGTTGTAGGCTATGACTGCAAATTAAGAGAAGGCGGAAAGCTTGCAGATATCGCACCGACAATGCTTGAAATCTTAGGCCTGCCACAGCCTGCCGAGATGGACGGCACAAGCATTATTGCTAAATAAAATATATACCTTACGGTAAATTAACCTGATCATCAACACTCCCCTGACGCAGATTCAGAGGAGTGTTTTTTGTTGTTGTTTTTCAAAAGTTGTGTTATGTGTCAGCTTCCCTTATCAAATGAAGGGTTCCTCTATGTAGGCTCCCCTTAGTAAGGGGAAATTCCCCTGACAGGGGAAATGTCAGCTTCGCTGACAAAAGGGTTTCCGCTTTCGGAGAAAGCTGTCGGCTTTGCCGACTGAGGGGATTGTCTTGCACTTTTACTTAGGCTTTGT
>CAMFTQ010000128.1 GCA_945988865.1 uncultured Anaeromassilibacillus sp. | reverse complement strand
GCGATAGCGTAGCGTCTCGTGGGCTCGGAGATGTGTATAAGAGACAGGTTGTGCCGAGCAAAAAAATCGCCGTAACAATCCTTTCAAACATCGGAATGTATAGTGATATAGAAAAGCTTGCTAAGGAGCTTTGCAACGGTGTATTCAAAACAGATTTCAAATAATCAAACAGAGTGCCGACAAAAGCTGTCTGCACTCTGCTTTTTTATGACTTTTTCTTCTTGTCAAGATATTCGTTTATTCTGTCCTCGTCATAAAGGACTAAGTCCTTATAGCCGGCTAAAAACTCGTTATGATGGCGGATTTCGTGAAGCAGTATTTCCTTTAGCTTTACCTTTAGCTGTTCCTTTGTATAATGACCGTAAACACGCATTATACTGCCATAGAAAATCACTATGTATCTGCCCAGACAGTCACGCCGATATTCTCCGAGAATGAATAAATCATTGTCAACAGCCTTCGGGTGGAGCTTTTTATCGGGCAAAAGGATTATTCCGCCGTTTAGCTTGCGGTACAAGGGTTCGGGAACAGAGTCTGCTATATCGTCAAGCAGCTCTCCACATTCTTCAAAAGTTACCATTTTACCTATTATTCCTTTTTCCTTATTTCATATTTTCCAAAAAAGTTATCAATCAAGAAAATCCTTGAGCTTTTTGCTTCTTGACGGATGACGCAGCTTTCTCAGCGCCTTTGCCTCTATCTGACGGATACGCTCTCTTGTTACACCGAACTCCTTGCCTACCTCCTCAAGTGTACGGCTTCTGCCGTCCTCAAGTCCGAAGCGCAAACGCAAAACCTTTTCCTCTCTTGGTGTTAATGTGTCAAGAACCTCTGACAGCTGTTCCTTGAGCATTGTGTGAGAAGCGGCGTCTGCCGGTGCCGGTGCGTCATCATCGGGGATAAAGTCGCCTAAATGGCTGTCCTCCTCCTCGCCTATCGGAGTTTCGAGCGATACAGGCTCCTGTGCTACACGCATAATCTCTCGCACCTTGTCAACAGGCATATCTATTTCTTCTGCGATTTCTTCGGGAGAAGGCTCGTGTCCGTTCTGGTGGAGAAGCTGGCTCGATACCTTTTTAACCTTGTTGATTGTTTCTACCATATGAACCGGAATACGTATTGTCCTCGCCTGATCTGCAATAGCTCTTGTGATTGCCTGTCTTATCCACCATGTGGCATATGTTGAGAATTTGAAGCCCTTTGTGTAGTCAAACTTTTCAACAGCCTTGATAAGACCTAAGTTGCCCTCCTGAATAAGGTCAAGAAACTGCATACCTCTGCCTAAGTAGCGCTTTGCAATACTTACTACAAGTCTTAGGTTTGCCTCTGACAGACGTTTTTTGGCAAGCACGTCGCCGTCTGCTATTCTTATGGCAAGGTCAATTTCTTCGTCTGTTGTCAGAAGCGGCACTCTGCCGATTTCTTTTAAATACACCTTTACCGGGTCGTCAATCATCACAGCGGTGTCTGCCACCTGCTCTGCCGAATCTGCGGAGCTTTCCTCTACGCCAAGGTCAACGTCAAGGTTATCAAGAACAATATCATCCATATCCTCGACAATTTCAATGCCCAGATTTTCAAGCTCGTCATAGAGCCTTTCAAGCTGTTCCGGTTCAATATCCATTTCACCGATAGCGTCTAAAATGTCCTGATTTGTCAGATTGCCCTTTGCCTTGCCGAGGTCAACAAGAACCTTAATGAGCGGTTTCTTTTCTGTTTGATTAGCCATACTTACCATTCCCTTTCATATGCACATCTATATATATTACTTTTTCTGTTGCTTTATCCTTTTTATAAAATCCATCAGCTCGTCATCTGTTGCGGTGCTGATTTTTTCTTCGCTCAGTTTTTCGCTTTCCTGCAATATGACGTTGATATACTCGTCAAGCGCCTGTCTTGTTGCGGCAAGGCTTGAGCAAGACGTCATTATTGCCGTAATTTTGCCCGATTCCTCCATTGTGAAATCCGCCGCCATATTTGACGTTGGGTGCAGACCGCTTTTTATTCTATCAGAGAAATATACATAAAGTTGTCTGTTAAAATCCGTTCTGAATTTCTCCGGTGGGAGCTTTGCGTTTATATAGTCAACCGAATCGGGGTTATTTATCAGATACGCAAGCAGTGATTCCTCTGCTTTTGTTGCTCGTGGCATCTGGTAGTGCTGTTTGTTTATTGTATCCTTTGTTCCGCTTAAATCCGTTTGGAGCTTTGTAAACTCTTTTTTCTGCCTTGCTTTGTAGTTCTGCCTTGACAGCTTGTTCACCTGTGTTACAATTGTGCTTTTCTCAACCGACAGCTCGCCCGACAGCTTTGAGATATAAACGTCCTGTTCCATTTTATTTTCAAGCTTTGCAAGGATTTTTACTGCTTCGTTTAGGTAGCCTACCTTGCCCTGCGGTGTTGTCACGTCAAATTTGAGCTTCAAATTCTGTAGCTGATATTCTAAATCATTTCCGCAATTTTCTAAAATATTCTTAAATGCGACAGGTCCGTTTTCTCCCTTGCTCCTGATAAATTCATCGGGGTCCTTACCGTTTGGTACTCTTAATACCTTTATTTCAATTCCGGTGCTTCGTAAAATTTCTATTGCTCTTGCGGTAGCCTTCTGCCCCGCCTCGTCTGCGTCATAGCATATAACAACCTCGTCTGCGTAACGCTTCATAAGCACAGCCTGCTCCTTTGTAAGCGCAGTACCTAAGGTGGCAACTGCGTTTTGAAAGCCTGCCTGATTTACTGCGATTACGTCCATATACCCCTCGCACAGGATAAGCTGACGGTTCGCTGTGTTTTTTGCATTATTGAGTGAAAACAGGTTAGCACTCTTCTTAAAAACAGGCGTATCTGATGTGTTTAAGTATTTAGGCTTTTGGTCGGTCATTATTCTGCCGCCAAAGGCTATTACGTTTGCCCTAAGATCAATAATCGGGAACATCACACGATTAAAAAACCTGTCTATCACCTTGCCCGATTTTTTTGATTTAACGGCAAGGTTTGCCGTTTCAAGCTCATAATCCGTAAAGCCTAAGGATTTAAGGTGATTGGTGAGTGCAAACGGACTGTCAGGTGCAAAGCCTAAGCCGAAACGGCGAATTGTTTTATCTGTCAACGCTCTTTTGTGCAGATAGTCAAGACCCTGTTGTCCTTCGTTTGAGTACAGACAGCTGTGGTAAAAACGTGCGGCGGCTCTGTTAGCCTCAAAAATCCTATTTCTGAGCCTTGACATACTGTCATCATATGATTCCTCGGGCATATTCATACCGGCTCTTTGCGCCAAAAGCTTTACAGCGTCAATGTAATCGAGGTTTTCTATCCTCATAATAAAATTGATTACATTTCCCCCTGCTCCGCAGCCAAAGCAGTAAAAGGAATTACTCTCTGTATAAATGTTGAACGAGGGAGTTTTTTCGTTATGAAAGGGGCAGAGTCCGACAAGATTTCTGCCGTGTCTTTTCAGATTGACGTATGTCGAGGCTATTTCCGAAATATCACTTCGCAGTAAAAGCTCCTGCAAAAACGCTTCGGGCAGTGCCATATTTCCTCCCCCTTTAAGCTTATTCTGTATATATAT
>CAMFTQ010000127.1 GCA_945988865.1 uncultured Anaeromassilibacillus sp. | reverse complement strand
ATATAATATTACATTTTTGTTAGAATTTCAATAGCAAAATTCAAATTTATTGCAATATTTTTAAATTAAGTTTTATTTATTACAAAGTAAAATTTACAGCCGAATTTTTGTGCAATATGACGAATAAGCGTTTTTGTGCCGCTTCTTTGCCAACACCTTAGATATTACTTATCTTTTTTATTTATTTCATAAATATGAACAAATTATTCTTGACTTTTAGTAGAATTTACTATAAAATAGTAATGTGAAATTTTACATAGGTAAAATTCACGTTTTTAAGCAGTCAAAGGATTTTTGACGCTTATTATTTTTAATTTAGACTCTTGTAAAGAGCCGTTATATATAGATAGTCTTTTTAATTTTTCCAATTTCTTATTATTATTTGTCAGAATAATGAAATTTAGCATATAATTTGCAGTGCAGGCTTTTTTAACGGCTTGCATAATAAATTATGTATGGCGGTGTTTTTGGGTAAATTTTATAATTGAATATCTTAGTTTAACGGCACCATGAGTTGAATTTGATTGAACCGAAAACTTTAACAAATCAAAATCAAGGAGGTGTCACCATCGTGGAATTTGTGCTTGCTATAATTCTTATAGCAGCGGCTGCTGTTGTCGGTATTGTCGGCGGATTTTTTATCGGCACTGTTCACCGCAAAAAGGTTGCAGAGGCTGAAATAGGCAGTGCAGAGCAAGAGGCAAAAAGAATTGTTTCAGAAGCAATTAAAACAGCAGACGCAAAGAAGAAAGAGGCTGTTCTTGAGGGAAAGGACGAGCTTCACCGTTTAAGACACGAGAATGAAAAAGAAATGGCTGACCGACGCAAGGAGGTTCAGCGACAGGAAAGACGTATTCAGCAAAAGGAAGAAACGCTTGACAAAAAGCTCGATAATTTAGAGCATAAGGAAGAAAAGGTTTCCAAAAAAATGAAGGAAGCCGAAGAAAGGCTCGAAGAAATCGAGTCGTTAAAGAAAAGCCAGTTTGAAATGCTTGAAAGAATTTCAGGCTATACGGCTGAACAGGCAAAGGCTTATTTGCTGTCACAGCTTGAAAATGAGCTTGCTCACGAGAAGTCGGCAAAGATTATGGAGTATGAGCAGCAGCTAAAGGACGAAGCTGACGCAAAGGCACGAAATATTATTTCACTTGCTATTCAGCGCCTTGCGGCAGATCAGGCGGCAGAGGCCACCGTTTCTGTTGTACCGCTTCCGAATGACGAGATGAAGGGCAGAATTATCGGCAGAGAGGGCAGAAATATTCGTGCTATCGAAAATCTGACGGGAGTTGACCTTATTATTGACGACACTCCCGAGGCTATCACGCTTTCAAGCTTTGAACCTGTACGCAGAGAGATTGCAAGAATCGCCCTTGAAAAGCTGATTTCAGACGGACGTATTCACCCTGCAAGAATTGAAGAAATGGTTGACAAGGCTCGCCGTGAGGTTGAAGCTACAATCAAGCGTGAGGGCGAGAGAGCCGTTATTGAAACAGGTGTAAACGGACTGCACCCCGAGCTTGTAAAGCTTTTGGGCAGACTTCGTTACCGCACAAGCTACGGTCAGAATGTGTTAAATCATTCCTTAGAGGTTGCTTATCTTGCAGGTATTGTTGCAAGCGAGCTTGGTATTGACCCCACCGTTGCAAAACGTGCCGGCTTACTTCACGATATAGGCAAGGCTTTAGACCACGAAATCGAGGGCAGTCATATTGAAATCGGTGTTGACGTAGCCAGAAAGTATAAGGAAAGCGACGCAGTTATTCACGCAATTCACGCACATCATGGTGATGTAGAGGCAAAAACAGTTGTTGCCTGTATTGTACAGGCGGCAGACGCTATCTCGGCGGCTCGTCCCGGTGCAAGACGTGAAAACCTTGAAAACTACATCAAAAGACTGCAAAAGCTCGAAGAGGTTGCATCTTCCTTTGACGGCGTAGAAAGATGCTTTGCAATTCAGGCGGGCAGAGAAATAAGAATTATGGTTAAGCCTGAAATTGTAAATGACGACAGAATGGTTTCACTGGCACGTGAAATCTGTAAGAAAATTGAATCTGACCTTGAATATCCCGGTCAGATTAAGGTAAATATCATTCGAGAAAGCAGAGCAATCGACTTTGCAAAATAAGCAGAATTTAATATTAAGCCTAAACTACCAGTCCCGATGTCCTACACAGACGTCGGGACTTTTTTCGGCTCTTTCCCAAAATCACAAAGCAAATGAGCTCTGGCTCGACAAAGGAAAATTAGTATAAAATGATACATCAATAATACAACTTAGTATAAAATACGAAACACCCCTCCCCTATACTGTAACTGCATTCGGGGAGGTGATTCTTTTGAAAACAGGCGATTATGAGCATTTCTGTCAAAACAGCGAGGTCGGCAGCTTCACGCAGTCTGTAAATTGGGCGAAGGTAAAAGAAAACTGGAAATCGGAATTTATAGTAGCAAATGATATAAACGGAAACATTGTCGGTACAATCCTTATACTTGTTAAGAAAATACCGCTTTTGAACACCGCTTTGCTCTATGCGCCCAGAGGACCTGTCTGTGATATGCACGATATTTATATACTTAAGGCGTTGTTTGAACAAGTCGTGCTGACAGCAAAGAAATATAATGCGTATATGCTCAAAATCGATCCTCTTATAGACGAAAAAGATGCAGCGTCAATAGATAATCTGAAACGGCTCGGCTTTGTTTATCATCCGAAAAAAGTGGGATACGACAATATTCAGTGCAGAGAAAATTATATTATTGACATAAACGGAAGGACTGCCGAGGAGCTTTTCGAGAGCTTTAAGCCAAAGTGCAGATACAACATCAGACTTGCTGTAAGAAAAGGTGTCGCCTGTGGGTTTTACGGTGCCGAAAGGCTTGATGACTTTATGAAGTTAATGCAGGCTACTTCAAATCGTGACGGCTTTAAAGCTCGTTCAAAAGAATACTTTGAACGACTGCTCAAAGCCTTTGACGGCAAGGCAAGGCTATGTATGTGCTATTATGGAGATACTCCGCTGTCAGGCGCATTATTTATTGATTACGCAAAAACAATAAGCTATGTTTACGGCTGTTCGTCCGATAATATGCGAAATTTTATGCCGAACTATTTAATGCAGTGGACAATGATAAAATATGCCGCAGATAACGGCTGCAGGCGTTATGATTTTTGCGGTATTCCCTATTGGTATGACGAAAATCACCCAAACTACGGTGTGTATAAATTCAAGCAAGGCTTTAACGGCAGTGTCAAAACATGGGCGGGTGAATTTGATTATCCTTTCAGGAATAATCTGTATAAATGTGCAGATATTATTGCGAAAATTAAAAAGCACATTTGACTTAATTTAGGTATATGAATAAGATAGGAGCTGCAAGAAATGCTGATAAATACTGTGTTTCTTGCAGTAACAATCGGATTTTATACAAAATCTCGAAAAAAAATAAAAATTTTCAAAAAAGTGTTGACATTTGTTTTTGTGTATGGTATTATATACGAGCGTTAGGGAAACAAACAAAACGCTGGTGTAGCTCAGTTGGTAGAGCAGCTGATTTGTAATCAGCAGGTCGGG
>CAMFTQ010000126.1 GCA_945988865.1 uncultured Anaeromassilibacillus sp. | reverse complement strand
GTTATAAATGATGATGAAAAACAGCAGGCAGAAAAATCTGTCTACATACCGCCGTTTGTTTATGCTCCCGTTAAAAAGGGAGAGGCAGTCGGCAAAATCGTCTATACGTTAAACGGAGAAAAAACAGCCGTTGTTGACATTGTGTCGCTTGATAATTATAAAGAAAAGGTAGTAAAAAAGAGTTTTTGGAATTTGATAAAGGAATTTTTTGGCTATGAAAAAGAATGAATTGGTAAGACTTCAGAAAATGCTTGCAGACTGCGGTGTGGCTTCTCGCAGAAAATCGGAACAGCTAATCGCAGACGGACAGGTAAAGGTAAACGGAAAAACTGCACAGATAGGCGACAAGGTTGACCCTTACAAGGATAAAGTTTTTGTAGCAGGCAAGCGAATTACAGCCGCCGCAAAGAAGAAGTACAGATATATTATGCTCCACAAGCCACGAGGATATATCACCACAATGGACGATGAAATGGGCAGAAAGTGCGTAGCAGAGCTTGTAGCCGACATAGATGATCGAATTTACCCTGTCGGCAGACTTGACAGAGAGTCAGAGGGTATGCTGCTTATGACTAATGACGGCGCATTTGCAAATACCGTTACACACCCGAAAAAGCATATATACAAAATCTACAGAGTAACAGTTCGCCCCGGCATTACAGAGGAGCAGATTATAAAATTTGAAACCGGTATGGAGATTGACGGCTACAAAACAGCTCCTGCCGAGGTAAGAGTAGTAAAAAAAGAAGAGGGAAGAGCCGTTCTTGAAATAGTTTTAAGAGAGGGCAGAAACAGGCAGATAAGAAAGATGTGCGAACAGCTCGGCATAGAGGTAGCACGTCTTAAACGTGTTGCAATAGGACAGGTAAAGCTCGGTATGCTCCAGCCCGGCAAGTGGCGTGACTTAACGCCTGAGGAGGTAAAAAAGCTGACGGCAGACCCGAACCCCTCAAGACATATCAGGTGAAAATCAAATAAATAACATAAATGCGTATAAATTTAAAAAAATTTAAGTTTTACGCATTTTTTTCTTGTTATTTTCAAGATTATATAATATAATATAAGCTGTGGTAAATTTTATGTTTTTCATTTTATCAATATATTCGATTGGAGGATAAAATAAATGAGTATTGAAAAAATAACTCAGGCAAAAGCAGAAATCGAAGCTTCAAGCGCATACAAGGTTCTTGATAAGTTCTTTGATGAAGGCAGCTTCTGCGAGATTGACGCTTTTGCAAAGTCAGGTGACAGCTATGCCGAGGTTGTAGCAGGCTTCGGTACGGTAGAGGGTCAGCCGGCATACGCATTTGCACAAAACAGCGACATCTGTGGCGGTGCGATGAGCAAGGCACAGGCTGCAAAGCTTTCAAAGCTTTACGATTTAGCACTTAAAACAGGCGCTCCTGTTGTAGGCTTCTACGACAGTATCGGCGGCAGATTGTCACAGGGCAACGAATTATTAAAGGGCTACGGTGACGTTTTGTCAGCGGCTGCAAAAATTTCGGGCGTAGTACCGCAGATTTCTGTTATCTTAGGTACTTGCCTCGGCACAGGCGCATTAAACGCCGTTAGCGCAGACTTTGTAATTATGAGCAAAAAAGCGTCACTTTCACTTGATACAACAGGCAAGGACAGCGACGCAGAATATAACGCGTCTAAGGGTATATCAGCAGTTACTGCCAATGATACAGACGACGCTATACAAAAGGCAAAGGAGCTTCTCCTTTATATGCCGTCAAACAACTTGAGTATGGCTCCTGCAACATTTGAAGAAGAGCCTGACCCAAACGGCGGTTGTCTTGGCTGTCAGCTTGCAGACGCACAGTCAATTATGAAAATCCGCCCCAATTACAGCAAAACATCAGCTACAGCCTTTGCAAGAATAGGTGGACAGGTTGTAGGCTACGTTGTAACAAAGGGTGAAGAAATCGACTGCTGCGGTGCAGACAAAATCGCAAAAATGGTTCGCTTCTGCGATGCGTTCTCAATCCCTGTAATAAGCTTTGTAAACGGCAAGGGATTTTCTTCAATCAAAACTGCCGCTAAGGTAACATCAGCGTATGCCGAGGCTACAACAGCAAAGATTTCTGTTATAACGGGAACGGCTGTAGGCGCACTTTATATCGCAATGGCAGGCAGCGGTGCAAACACAGATTTAACTGTTGCACTGCCTGACGCAGTTGTTTCACCAATTAACCCTATGGCGGCTGCATTTATTATGGCACCGGACAAGATGAACGTGCCTGTTAAGGAACAAGAAAAAGCAGCAGACGAATTTGCAAAGAGCGAGCTTTCTGCATTCAAGGCTGCCGAAAACGGCTTTGTAGAGGACGTAGTTCCTGTTGAGGCTTTAAGAGCAAGGCTTATAGCTATGCTTGATATGCTGTCATCAAAAAGAGTTCCTACACTTGCAAAGAAACATTCTACAATCTAATTGATAAGGAGATATACGGCGATGAAAAATTTAAGAATTACAGTAAACGGCACAGCATATGACGTTCAGGTAGAGGAATTAGCAGCAGGCGCAGCACCGGCACCGGCTCCCAAGGCAGCAGCTCCTGCACCAAAGGCAGCACCGGCTCCTGCAGCAGCTCCAAAGGCAGCTCCCTCAGGCGCAGCCGGCAGTGTAACAGTAACAGCACCGATGCCGGGTACTATTGTATCTGTAAATGTATCGGTAGGTCAGTCTGTTAAATCAGGCGATGTGCTTGCAGTTTTAGAGGCTATGAAAATGGAAAACGAGATTATGGCTCCGCAGGACGGCACAGTTGCAAGCGTAGATGTTGCAAAGGGCGAGTCTGTTGATTCAGGCAAGGTTCTTGTAACACTCAACTGATTATAGATAATACTAATGAGGAATGATTGAAATGGCTAAAAAAATAAAAATTACCGAAACAGCCTTGCGTGACGCACACCAATCTCTTATTGCTACAAGAATGACGACAGAGGATATGCTCCCGATTCTTGACAAGCTCGACAAAATCGGCTTTTATTCTCTTGAATGTTGGGGTGGCGCAACCTTTGACAGCTGTCTTCGCTTTTTAAATGAAGATCCGTGGGAAAGACTGCGTACAATCCGCAAGCACTGCCCGAATACAAAGCTCCAGATGCTTTTCAGAGGTCAGAATATGCTCGGCTACCGTCATTATGCAGATGATTTGGTAGAGTACTTTGTTCAGCGCTCAGTTGCAAACGGTATCGACATCATCAGAATCTTTGACGCATTAAACGATATAAAGAACTTGCAGACTGCAATAAAGGCGGCTAAAAAAGAGGGCGCACACGCACAGGTTGCAATCAGCTACACAACAGGTCCTGTTTTTACAGACGAGTATTATGTTGAGTACGCAAAGAGAATTGCAGACGCAGGCGCTGACTCTATCTGCATTAAGGATATGGCGGCTCTGCTCACTCCTTATAACACAGAAAAGCTTGTAAAGGCTATCAAAAAATCTGTTGATATTCCTGTTCAGGTTCACACACACTACACATCAGGTCTTGCTTCTATGTGCTTGTTAAAGGGCATCGAGGCAGGCGCAGATATGGTAGATACTGCAATAAGTCCTCTTGCGCTCGGCA
>CAMFTQ010000125.1 GCA_945988865.1 uncultured Anaeromassilibacillus sp. | reverse complement strand
ACTCTTCTGTCAAGATTTCTCGGCATCCAGTCTGCACTGCCCATATAAATCTGAGGTTCACCTGCATTTTCAAACCTGAAAATTCTGCTGTGTTCAAGAAGCTGACCGACTATTGAATATACAGTTATGTTTTCGCTTATATCCTTTATACCCGGCACAAGACAGCAGATACCTCGAACTATCATAGTTATTTTTACGCCTGCTTTTGAAGCCTGATACAAAAGCTTAATAATCTCAGGATCTACAAGCGAATTTACCTTTGCCGTAATACCGCTTGGCAAGCCTTTTTTGGCGTTTTCTGTTTCTTTAATAATAGCCTGCTCAAAAAATGTGCGCATACCCTTTGGCGCAACAATAAATTTATTGTACTCAGGCGGAAGCGAATAACCTGTTAACACATTAAACAACGAGGACGCATCCTCACCGAAGTCCTCACGACAGGTAAACATTCCTATATCGGTGTAAAATCTTGCGGTAATGTCGTTATAGTTACCTGTACCTAAATGCAGATAACGGCGGATTACGTTTTCTTCGTTGCGTACAACAAGGCATATTTTGCAGTGGGTTTTAAGTCCTGTCAAGCCGTAAATAACGTGACATCCTGCTTTTTCAAGCTTTTTTGCCCAATGGATATTATTTTCTTCATCAAAGCGAGCCTTCAGCTCAACAAGCACCGTTACCTGTTTGCCGTTTTCAGCAGCCTTGACAAGAGCGGCAATAATCGGAGAATTTCCGCTTACACGATACAGCGTCTGTTTTATAGCAAGAACATTCGGGTCCTTTGCAGCCTGCTCAACAAAACCGATAACCGAATCAAAGCTTTCGTAAGGATGATGAACCATACGATCCTTTTCACGAATAGCCTTGAAGTAATCGTCATAGCCGTAAAAATCAGCAGGCGGTGACACAGGCTTTATCGGCTCAAAGCAAAGACTCTGACAGCCGTCAACAGACGCAAACTTTGACAGAAATGTCAGATCAAGCGGTCCTGTTACAGAGTAAACCTCTTTTTCTGTCACCTCAAGTGATTCTGTCAAAAATCGCTTCAGCTTTTTATCGCATTTATTATTAAGCTCAAGTCTTACAGGCTTACCTCTTTTTCTTTTTTTGATTGAACGCTGAATTTCAACAAGCAAGTCCTCAACGTCCTCGTCAATATCAAGGTCACTGTCACGAGTTACACGGAACATACAATAGCTTTTGATTTTATACAGTTCAAACAAAACATCAAGATTGTCGATAATAATATCTTCAAGCATTATAAAGCATCTGTTTTTAGACGAAGGCAGCTCAATAAATCTCGGCAGAATTGCAGGCACCTGCAAAACAGCAAAGATTGATTCATCATCATCAAGAAGTCTTACGGCAATATTTAAGCTCTTGTTTGCAAGCAACGGAAACGGACGGCTTGTATCAACCGCCATAGGTGTGAGTACAGGAAAAACAAATTTATGGAAGTACTCATCAATAAACTTTTTTTGCTTTGAGTTTAGCTCCTTTATCTTCAAAAAGAAGAGTTGATTTTTATTAAGCATCGGCATAATACTGCGATTTAAGCACGAATACTGCTGTTTTACAAATTGATGTGCTTTATCGCTCAGCTTATCAAAAAGCTCTGACGGAGTGATACCAGATACATCGTAGCTTTTTACGCCGTCATTCATTTTATCAAGAACACCTGCTACCCTGACCATAAAAAATTCATCAAGGTTTGACGCTGTTATCGATAAGAATTTAAGCCTTTCCATAATCGGATTTTCTTTTTCAAAGGCTTCTTCAAGCACTCGGCTGTTAAAATCGAGCCAACTAAGCTCTCTGTTGTTATACGGATATTTATAGCCCTGCTCATTTTTATTACTTTCAATAAATCCTTCCGACATCCCTATCCCTCATTTTATATTATTGTATTCAAAAGGTCGCTCATATCGTACATACCGGGCTTTTGGTTTGAAAGAAATACTGCTGCATTAACAGAGCCTACAGCAAAAACCTCCTTCGACTGTGCCTGATGTGAAATTGTGACAACCTCATCGTGTCCTGCAAAAATTATATCGTGCTCGCCTACTATTGTACCGCCTCTTACTGCGTGAATTCCTATCTCATTTTCTCTGCGTTTTCTGCGGTAGCTGTGGCGGTCATAAACGTACTGCGGTTCTTTTTCAAGAACTGTTGAAACCTCATCTGCAATCATAAGAGCTGTACCACTCGGAGCGTCAATTTTCTGGTTGTGATGCTTTTCGATGATTTCTATATCAAAGCCGTTTAAAACAGTTGCCGCTTTTTTGGCAAGCTCGATAAGCAGGTTAATTCCGAGCGACATATTTCCCGACTGAAATAACGCAACACTTTCCGACGCTCTTTTAATCTCTTGCATTTGCTCATTTGACAAGCCTGTTGTGCAAATTACGGCAGGTACTGAATTCTTAACTGCAAAAGAAAGAAGCCCGCTAAGTGCGTCAGGATTTGAAAAATCAATTATAGCATCTGCCTTTTCTGTTATTTCATCAAAGGTTTTGTAAACAGGAAAATCGTTTAACTGCTTGTTGTAAAAATCTACTCCGCAGACTACCTTGGTATCCTCTCTGCTTTCTATTGCCTTTACTATAAACTGTCCCATTTTTCCGTTACAGCCACACAAAATAATATTTGTCATTTTAACCACCTTATAATTAATCCTTTGCTTTTTAATTTGTGAAGAAAAAGGGCGTACTAAGGTACGCCCAATAGAATTACTTTTTGATTTTGCCTATTAAGTTGTACTTTGCAAAAATATCCTTCAGGTTGTGATAGCCCTGCTCGCTCATAGGAACTAAAGGCAATCTGCACTCGCCTGCATCAAAGCCTAAAAGATTCATAGCTGTCTTAACAGGAATTGGGTTTACATCAGAGAACATAACATTCATAAGCTCAACATAGTGGAAATTAAGCTTTGAAGCCTCCTTGAACTTGTCGTCAAGGCAAAGCTGACAGATGTCGTGCATTTCCTTTGGGCAGAAGTTTGAAAAAACAGAAATTACACCTAAAGCACCGAGTGACATAAACGGTACTGTCTGGTCATCGTTACCCGAATAGATATGCAGATTGTCACCGCAAAGTGAGCGTGTTTTTGATACTGATGAAATATCACCGTTAGCTTCCTTTGTTGCAACGATGTTCGGGTGCTTGCAAAGCTCTGCATACGTTGTCGGCTGAATGTTGCAGCCCGTTCTTGACGGTACATTGTAAACAATCATAGGCAAATCAACGCTGTCGGCAATTGTGTTAAAATGCTTTACAAGTCCTGCCTGTGATGTCTTGTTATAATACGGAGTTACACACAAAAGTGCGTCTGCACCGTACTGCTGTGCCTTTTTTGAAAGAGAAACTGCTGTTGAGGTATCGTTACTGCCGGTACCTGCAATAACAGGTATTCTGCCGTTTACCTTTTCTGATACGAATGACAGAACCTGACAATGCTCATCCTCTGAAAGAGTAGCAGCCTCGCCTGTAGTACCGCAGGCGATGATTGCGTCTGTTCCGTTTTCGATCTGATATTCAATAATCTGCTCCATAACATCAAAATTGATGGAGCCGTCTGAGTGCATTGGTGTAATCAT
>CAMFTQ010000124.1 GCA_945988865.1 uncultured Anaeromassilibacillus sp. | reverse complement strand
TAACGTCATACTCACGGCAGATGTCAAGAATTTCGTCATAATACTCATAGAAAGGGTTTTCGTTGCCTGTCATACACATCCATGCAAAAACAAGCGAACCGCCTCGTGAAACTATATTCATTTTTCTTTTATGATTTTTGATCTGATCAATAGTTTTTCTTGTAATACCGCAGTGAAGCGTAACAAAGTCAACGCCGTTTTCTGCGTGAAGTCTTACAACGTCAATGAAGTCCTGTGCTGTTAGTGTATCTAAATCTCTTTGATAATGAATGACAGAATCGTAAACAGGAACTGTGCCTATCATAGCAGGACATTCTGAAGTGAGCTTTGTTCTGAAAGGTATTGTGTTGCCGTGTGAGGACAGATCCATAATAGCGTGTGCGCCTAAATTTACAGCCTCCATAACCTTTTTCATTTCAATGTCATAGTCCTTGCAATCTCTTGATACACCGAGGTTTACGTTTATCTTAGTTTTGAGCATTGAGCCTACACCCTCCGGGTCAAGGCACTTATGGTTTTTGTTGGCACAAATTGCAACCTTACCCTGTGCTACAAGGGGCATAAGCTCCTCTGTTGTCATATTCTCTTTTTCTGCAACGATTTTAAGCTCGGGTGTTACAATACCCTTTTTTGCGGCTTCCATTTGTGTAGAATAATTTCTCATTTTAATCTATCCTTTCAAAGTAAATTCCAGAAATGATTTAACGGTCCGTTTCCGCTGCCAATATTAAGGCTTGCTTTTATTGCACCGTTTATATATTGCTTTGCATTATAGACGCTTTCTTCAAGCGACAAGCCGTCTGCAAGACCGCAGGCTATTGCAGAGCTTAGCGTACAGCCTGTGCCGTGAGTGTTTTTGCTGTCGATTTTTTCACCGTCAAACCAGATAAATCGGTTATCGGTATAGAGCAAGTCGCTTGCGTTATCACCAAGGTGTCCGCCCTTGCACAAAACAGAGGTTCTGTACTTATCGCCGATAATGGCAGCTGCTTTTTTCATATCATCTTTACCACTTATGCTTATACCCGAAAGCTCCTGTGCTTCGGGAATGTTCGGTGTAATAACATCGGCAATCGGAAACAGTACGGATTTCAGCGTTTCCTGTGCCGTAATATCGAGCAAAGGCGTTCCGCTTGTTGAAATCATAACAGTGTCTAAAACTATATTTTTTGCTTTGTAAAAGCGAAGCCTCTCGCCTATTGTTTCAATCAGCCTTGACGATGACAGCATACCGATTTTGACCGCATCGGGAAAAATATCTGTAAAAACGCAGTCGAGCTGTGCTTTTAAAAACTCGGGCGTTGAGTCCTGTACCGCAAAAACTCCCATAGTGTTTTGTGCTGTAAGCGAGGTTACAGCCGTCATTGCGTAATGACCTAATGCTGAAATTGTTTTGATGTCGGCTTGTATTCCTGCGCCACCGCTTGAGTCGCTGCCTGCTATTGACAGTACCTTTTTCATTGTATTCACCAAATATAAAAAATATTATTCGCTTATTGTTTTGAGTACTGCTTGCTTTAATTCTTTTGTAGAATTTACAATATCCTTTTGTGCAAATATAGCGCCGACAACAGCTACACCCGACAAGCCTTTACCCTTTAGGTTTATTACATTGTCCTTGTTGATACCGCCAATTGCCACAACAGGGATTTTAACACTTTCGCATATTTCTTTAAGCACATTATGGTCGATTGCGCTTGCGTCTGTCTTTGTGCCTGTTGCAAAGGCGGCGCCTGCGCCTAAATAATCAGCACCGTTTTTTTCGGCTGTTAATGCTTCACGTACATTGTGAGTTGACACACCGATTATTTTATCAGCACCTAAAATTTCTCTTGCTTCTTCTACTGACATATCATCCTGACCTAAATGCACACCGTCAGCGTCAACCTCTTTTGCAACGCTTACATTGTCGTTGATAACGAAAGGAATGTTGTATTTTTTGCAGATTGCCTTAATTTCTTTTGCTTCTTCTACAAAAGCGTTATAGTCAAGGTTTTTTTCTCTTAACTGAATAAAGGTTGCACCGCCCTGTATTGCCTTTTCTACACAGGAAGATAAGCTTTCACTTTGCAGATATGCTCTGTCGGTAACGGCGTAAAGCAGAAAATCGGATTTTTTACAATTCATCAAATCACCAAAACACTAATAAAAAACTGCATATATGCAACAAGGCATATACACAGCAAATGCAAAATATATCCCTACGTTGGCATTATCCAAATCAGGTTACGGGTTAAAGCAAACAGCTTACTCTCAGGCCACTTACGTGACCACCCCATTTTCAAGGTAATTATAACATTAAAATGAGGATAATGCAACAGTATGGAAAAATTTTATTATACAACAACTTTAATAAAAACAGCCCCTGACTTTGATTATCAGGGGCAAATACGTTTATATCAGATTTCAGCGATAACCTCAACCTCAACAAGTGCGTTCTTTGGAAGCTGTTTTACAGCAACACAGGAACGTGCAGGCTTTTCTGTGAAGTACTGACCGTAAATTTCGTTAAACTTTGCAAAGTCTGCAATATCTGCTAAAAAGCAGACAGTTTTAACTGCTTTTGAGTAATCACTGCCGGCAGCCTTTAAAACCTCGCCTAAATTCTTCATAACCTGAAGTGTTTGCTGTTCTATTGTTTCGCCCTCGATATTTCCTGTTGCAGGGTTAATTGCAATTTGTCCCGATGTAAAAACGAGGTTGCCTGTGGTTACAGCCTGTGAATAAGGGCCGATTGCTGCAGGAGCGTTATCTGTATGAATTTTGTTTGACATAATTGTTTTCTCCTTTACTGTGTTATACGATAGCCGGCATCGATAAGTGCCTTACGAATTTGCTCGATATGCTCAAAATTTCTTGTTTCAAGCACAATACGCAAGAAGCAGCCGTTGATGTCGGAGCCTTCGTTTGCTCTTTCGTGATGAACAGAAACTACGTTACCGCCTAAATCGGCAATAATTGCCGAAACTGACTTGAGCTGACCCGGCTTGTCGAGAAGCTCAATATTCATTGAATAGGAACGACCGGATTTAAGCAGTCCTCGTTTAATAACTCTTGACAAAATAGTAACGTCGATATTACCGCCCGAAACAAGGCAAACAACCTTTTTGCCCTTTACGGGAACTTTGTTAAACATAGCGGCTGCAACAGAAACTGCGCCGGCACCCTCTGATATGAGCTTTTGCTGTTCGATAAGTGCGAGAATTGCAGATGAAATTTCATCATCTGTAACAGATACTATATCATCAACATATTTTTTGCAATACTCAAATGTGTTTTCGCCCGGCTCTTTTACGGCGATACCGTCTGCTATTGTAGAAACTCTGGGCAGACACTCACGCTTTTTATGCAATACAGATTGAAGCATACTCGGCGCACCTGTCGCCTGAACACCGTAAACCTTGCAGTTCGGGTTGATTGACTTTATTGTAAACGCAACGCCCGAGATAAGACCGCCGCCGCCGATAGGAACTATAACTGCGTCAGCATCGGGAATTTGCTCCATAAGCTCAAGACCGATTGTACCCTGACCTGCGATTACATCCTCGTCATCAAAGGGATGAATAAAGGTATATCCCTTTTCGTCACGAAGCTGTAA
>CAMFTQ010000123.1 GCA_945988865.1 uncultured Anaeromassilibacillus sp. | reverse complement strand
GGCGTAATTATGGACGTTACAACTCCCGAGCAGGCAAAAATCGCACAGGAGGCAGGCGCTTGCGCAGTTATGGCTCTTGAGAGAATTCCGGCTGATATCCGTGCTGCAGGCGGTGTTTCAAGAATGAGCGACCCTAAGATGATCAAGGGTATTCAGCAGGCTGTTACAATTCCTGTAATGGCAAAGTGCCGTATCGGTCATTTTGCAGAGGCTCAGATTTTGCAGGCTATCGAGATTGACTACATTGACGAGAGCGAAGTGCTTTCACCTGCTGATGATAAGTACCACATTGACAAAACAAAGTTTGATGTTCCTTTTGTTTGCGGTGCAAAGGATCTTGGCGAGGCTCTTCGCAGAATTAACGAGGGTGCATCAATGATCAGAACAAAGGGCGAGCCGGGTACAGGCGACGTTGTTCAGGCTGTTCGTCATATGAGAATGATGCAAAGCGAAATCAGACGTCTTGTTTCAATGAGCGAGGACGAGCTTTTCGAGGCTGCAAAACAGCTTCAGGTTCCGTTTGACCTTGTTATGTACGTTCACAAGAACGGCAAGCTCCCTGTTGTAAACTTCGCAGCAGGCGGTGTTGCAACTCCTGCCGACGCAGCTCTTATGATGCAGCTCGGTGCAGAAGGTGTATTCGTAGGCTCAGGCATATTCAAGTCAGGCAACCCGAAGAAGAGAGCAGAGGCTATCGTTAAGGCTGTAACAAACTACACAGACGCTAAGCTTATCGCAGAGCTTTCAGAGGATTTAGGCGAAGCTATGGTAGGCATTAACGAGCAGGAAATTCAGATTTTAATGGCAGAAAGAGGAAAGTAATATGACGGTTGCTGTTCTTGCCTTACAGGGCGCTTTTGAAGAGCATAGAAAAATGCTTGCAAAGCTCGGCGCAGACAGCTTTGAAATAAGGCAGAAAAAGGATGCCGAAAGGGAATTTGACGGTCTGATTATCCCCGGCGGAGAAAGCACAGTTATGGGCAAGCTTTTGCACGAGCTTGGTTTGTTTGATATTATCAAAGAAAAAATCGAAAGCGGTATGCCTGTTTTCGGCACGTGCGCAGGACTTATACTTCTTGCTAAAAGCATTGACAACGACAGTGCAATTCACCTTGCCACAATGGATATAACGGCACAGAGAAACGCCTATGGCAGACAGCTCGGCAGCTTTTTCGCTACAGCTGATTTTGGCGATGAAAAGGACGTTCCGATGACCTTTATAAGAGCGCCTTATATAAAGAAGGTTGACGGCGACACAGTTGTGCTGTCAGAGGTCGATGGCAAAATCGTTGCCGCAAGGCAGGGCAATCAGCTTGTAACGGCTTTTCATCCGGAATTAAACGATGACACAAGAATTCACCGTTATTTCCTTGATATGATAAAGAAATAATTTAATAATTTAAGGCTGTATCAAAACTAACTTGGGTTCTGATGCAGCCTTTGTTTAATGAACAATGAATGATGAAGAATTTCGGTTGCTTTTCGCTTAGCGAAAAGCTAAACAAAAACGGCAAGGGAAAACCTTGCCGTTTGATGTAAACATCTATTAGCCCTGACTTGGAGCACCAACAGGACAAACATCTGCACAAGCGCCGCACTCTACGCAAGCGTCAGCGTCAATAACGTACTTGCCGTCACCCTCAGCGATACAACCGCTTGGGCACTGATCAGCACAAGCACCGCATGAAATGCAGTCATCAGAAATTACATATGCCATTGTGAAAACCTCCTTTTAAATTTTCAATTATATTGTAGCATATTTTTTGAAAAATGCAACGTTTTTAAAGTAAAATAGAAGAAAAATTATTACTCAAGTCCTTTAAGCTGTTCAATATCCTTTTTGTCAACCTTGATATAACCGTCCTTAACGAGCTTTACCTGCTTAACGTTATAGGTGTGAGCAGGTGCTTCGTGAGGAGTGTTGTCAAGCTTTACCTTTAATGTTCGTGTGATTAGGTTAACATCAACAACAAGACCGCTTCCGTCGGGAGTTTTTACTATTGCGCCGATTTTCGGAGTAGTTTTCAAAAGATCTGTGTAAGCCTCCTGTTCATATTTCAGACAGCACATAAGCCTACCGCACGTGCCTGATATCTTAGACGGAGAGAGCGACAATCCCTGTTCCTTTGCCATTTTGATAGAAACAGGCTGAAAATCTCCCAAAAAGCTGTTACAGCAAAACGGTCTGCCACATATACCCAAGCCGCCGAGCATCTTAGCCTCGTCACGAACACCTATCTGCCTAAGCTCAATTCTCGTTCGAAATACTGACGCTAAGTCCTTGACAAGCATACGAAAGTCAACTCTGCCGTCAGCCGTAAAGTAAAACAGAATTTTGCTGTTGTCAAACGTGTATTCAACGTCAACCAAGTGCATTTCGAGCTTATGCTCTGCAATTTTCTTTTCACATATTTCAAATGCCTGAAGCTGTTTTTCCTTATTTTCCTCAAGCACCTTCAAATCCTGATTTGTTGCGATTCTGATGAGCTTTTTAAGAGGACGAACTATCGAATCATCGCCAACCTCCTTGTTCGGTGTTACCACCTCGCCGCACTCTATTCCTCGTGCAGTTTCAACTATTACCATATCGCCCGAATTCAGCGAGTTTCCGTCAGGGTCAAAATAATAAACCTTGCCGACCTCCTTAAATCTGACGCCAATTACCTCTGCCATGCAATCCTCCTTAATTCACCGCACAACCACGTTGTGAGCAAATTTATATCTATATTGTAGTCAATTTTTGAAATTGCGCTGTTTATCACGTCAATAAGTGATAAAAGCCGTGATTTTGTAAGCTTCAGCGATAATTTTTCGGCTGATTCTCTGTCTGTAACGGCATCTGAGCCTATTGAAAGCGACAAAGCGTCCCTGAAAATATCACTAACACACGAAAGAACAGCCACAGCCTCTTTTCTGTCTGCTATTTTACCGAGATTTAAAAGTAAATTTATCTCCTTCACATCAACAACAGACAACGCTATGCTTTTTGAAAGGCTTAGAATTTCAGGCGTCTGCTCAGCGTTACCGTCAATACTAAAAACGGTACATCTTGACAATATGGTAGAGAGCAGTGAGCCTGATTTTTCGCACGTCAATATAAACATCACGTTTTTAGGCGGTTCCTCAAGCGTTTTTAAAAAGGCATTCTGAGCAACAGGCGCCATACGCTTGTCTGCTTCAAATAGCAGATACACCTTTTTGTCAGCTTCATTCGGTTTAATTACCGAGCTTTTCGTGATTTTTCGTATTTCCTCAACAGATATTGAGTCTGTCTTGCCCGAACCCTGCGCCTTGATTATATCACAGTGGCTGTCTGAGCTTGCTTTCTGACAATGACGGCATTTTCCGCAGGGACGGTTTTGTATGTCCTTTTCACCGCAGACTGCCCAATTAGCCAAAAGCCTTGCCAGAGCCTGCCTTTTTTCGACACTGCCACCGTTTATTACGACGGCGTGAGGAAAGCGGTTGCTGTCAGCCAATGAACATAGCTGACTTTTCAGTTGTTCGCCGATTTCTATATCAAAAAAATTCACAGACTTCCTCCAAAAAATATCACTTTATCAATTTTACCCTGACAATGACGGCATTTTCCGCAGGGACGGTTTTGTATGTCCTTTTCACCGCAG
>CAMFTQ010000122.1 GCA_945988865.1 uncultured Anaeromassilibacillus sp. | reverse complement strand
CCTAAATTTGCGCCCATCGGCTGAAATTTTGTAACTGTGCTGTCGCTTATATATCTGCTTAAAGCGCCTGTCATTGTGCACTTTGGGTATGTTACGGTTTCTAAGCCTTTATAAAGTCTTGCGGCGTTTATGCCTGCCGTCATACCTGATGACGCTGACTCCATATAACCCTCAACACCTGTGATTTGCCCTGCGAAAAAGAGGTTGTTGTTCTTTTTTGTGCTGAAATCACTGTTTAAAAGTCGTGGTGAATCAAGGAATGTGTTGCGGTGCATTACTCCGTATCTGACAAAATCTGCGTTTTTAAGAGCCGGGATAAGTCCGAAAACTCGCTTTTGCTCGGGGAATCTTAAATTTGTCTGAAAGCCGACAAGGTTATAAAGCGTACCTGTTGAGTTTTCTTTTCTAAGCTGTAAAACTGCCCACGGTCTGTGACCTGTTTTGGGGTTTGTAAGTCCTACCGGCTTCATAGGGCCGAAGCGCAGAGTGTTTTCTCCACGTGACGCCATTATTTCTACGGGCATACAGCCTTCATAAACCTTTGGATTTGCCACATCAACGTTGTGAAGCGGTGTTCTCTCGGCGTTTATCAGCTCGTTGTAAAAAAGAGTGTACTCCTCTTTATTCATAGGACAGTTGATGTAGTCGTCACCGTCACCCTTGCCGTAGCGTGACGCAAAAAATGCGTTGCTCATATCAATGCTTTCAAAGGTGACAATGGGTGCCGCCGCATCAAAAAATGACAGAGAATTGTCAAACTGCTTTCCTA
This sequence comes from uncultured Anaeromassilibacillus sp., assembly GCA_945988865.1. Taxonomy (GTDB): domain Bacteria; phylum Bacillota; class Clostridia; order Oscillospirales; family Acutalibacteraceae; genus CAMFTQ01. The sequence goes on along the minus strand of CAMFTQ010000122.1, from coordinate 2,866 downwards.
TGCTTTCAGACAATTCGTCTGATGTCAGCGGACCAGTAGCGATTATTGTTATGCCGTTGTCGGGGATTTTTGTTACTTCCTCTGAAATAACGGTAATAAGCGGATGGCTCTTGATTTTTTCTGTTACAGACTTAGAAAAAATGTTTCTGTCAACAGCAAGCGCACCACCTGCCGGTACTCGGCATTTGTCGGCACATTCAATCAACAGCGAGCCTGTTCTGCGCATTTCTTCCTTTAACAGTCCGGCGGCACTTGCTATTCTGTCTGCCTTTAGCGAGTTTGAGCAGATAAGCTCGGCAAAATCATCTGAATGATGAGCCGGTGTTTTTTTATTCGGTTTCATTTCGTACAGCTTAACGGGGATTTGCCTTTTTGCAATCTGCCATGCGGCTTCACAGCCTGCTAAGCCTGCACCTATTACATTTATGCTCATTCCGGTTTTGTAAAACCACAGCCCTCTTTTGCACAGTAAAGGCTCGGTTTCTTTCCTTTTTTTCTATATAATAATTCTCCGCACTGCGGACATTTTTCGTTTACCGGCTCGTTCCACGATACAAAATCGCAGTTGGGGTAATTGTTACAGCCGTAGAATGGCTTGCCCTTTTTAGTTTTTCTTACAATTACCTTGCCGCCGCATTTAGGACAATCTACTCCTGTTTCCTGAACAAACTTCTTGATAGTTTTACATTCGGGATAACCGCTGCAGGCGATAAACTTGCCGTATCTGCCGTATTTTACGACCATCGGTTTTCCGCAGTTTTCGCAGATAAGGTCAGTTTCGTCCTCTTTGAGGTGGATTTTGACACCCTCCATATCGGTTTTTGCCTTTTTGAGCGTTTCGTCAAAATCGGTGTAGAACGTATCAAGCAGATTTACCCACTCTATTTCTCCGTTTTCAACCGTATCAAGATCCTGCTCCATCTGCGCTGTGAATTTCACGTTTACTATATGAGGGAAATGCTCCTTCATAAGCTTTGTGCAAGCCTCGCCAAGCTCTGTTGGGATAAGCGTTTTGCTCTCTCTTTTAACGTATTCTCTTGAGGTTATCGTGGTAATTGTTGCTGCATACGTTGACGGTCTGCCGATGCCGTATTCCTCAAGCGCTTTGATAAGGGATGCTTCTGTATATCTTGCCGGTGGCTGTGTAAAGTGCTGATTAGGTATAATTTCCTTAACCTTGCAGCTCATATCCTTTTCAAGCGGCGGAAGCTCCTTTTCTGCGTCCTCCTGCTCGTCCTTGCTCTCTACATAAAGAACGGTAAAGCCGTCAAAATCAACTCTATAGCCTGAAGCCTTGAACACATAGCCGTTTGCCGTTATATCTGCTCTTGTTGTTTTTTGAATACAATCAGCCATCTGACAGGCTGTAAAGCGTTCCCATATCAGTTTGTAGAGCTTATACTGGTCTGATGTAAGGCTTGATTTGATACTATCGGGAGTTAAATTGACGTTAGTAGGTCTGATAGCCTCGTGACCGTCCTGTGCGTTATTTCTTGATTTGAAAAATCTCGGCTTTGAGGGTAGATATTTTTCTCCGAAATTACCTCGGATAAACTCTGTTACCTCGTCAATGGCTGTCTGTGAAATACGCAGTGAGTCGGTTCTCATATACGTGATAAGACCTGTAGCGCCCAAGCCGTTTATTTCAACACCCTCGTAAAGCTCCTGTGCAACCTTCATTGTTCTTCTTGACTGAAAGCCGAGCTTTCTTGAGGCTTCCTGCTGAAGTGTTGAGGTGATAAACGGAGGTGCGGGAGATTTTTTGCGTGTTCCGTTTTTAACCGATGTTACAATAAAATCGGCGTCCTTTATATCGTCAAGGATTTTATTTGCCTGTTCTTCGTTTGTTACCTTAATTTTACCGCTTTGGTCACCGTAAAGTGCTGCCGAGAATGTCTTTCTGCTGCCCTTTGGGATAAGCTTTGCGTCAATCGTCCAGTATTCTTCGGGTTTAAAATTACGGATTTCTTCTTCTCTGTCAACTATTATTCTGACTGCTACAGACTGAACTCTGCCGGCTGAAAGTCCTTTTCTGATTTTAGTTGAAATAAAAGGACTTAGCTTATAGCCTACAAGTCTGTCAAGAATACGTCTTGCCTGCTGTGCGTTTACAAGGTCTATGTTAATTGAGCGAGGATTACTCATACCCTTTGACACACCGGCTTTTGTTATTTCGTTAAACTCAACTCTGTTTTGCTTGTCTAAATCGAGATCAAGCAGATATGCAAGGTGCCACGAAATAGCCTCTCCCTCTCTATCGGGGTCGGTTGCAAGAAATACTTCATCACTCTTTTTAGCACGTTTTAACAGGTCATCTACAAGCTTTTCTTTGCCCTTTATAACCTCGTATTTAGGTGCAAACTGCTTTTTTATATCTACGCCTAAGCGTGACTTAGGCAAATCTCTTACGTGACCCATTGAAGCTATAACTTCATAATCAGAGCCTAAATACTTTTTAATTGTTTTAGCCTTTGCAGGCGACTCAACTATTACAAGCTTGGACATATTGCCCCTCCAAATTAAACTATTTTATACATTCGTCCCTGTTGACTTTCGATTAAGCCCATCATTTCAAGCTCTGTAAGCGTCTGCAAAATCTTGAAAACAGGGAGCTTAGATTTTATTGATATATCATCAATGTGCATAGGTTCGGTATTTAATATTTGATAAACGATTTTTGCATTCTCCGACAGGTCGCTGTCGTCCTTATGCTTTACCTCTGCTTTGCCGATAATTTGCTGTAAATCGGTTTCTTCTTCCATTATATCAGAGATATTATCAACTTTCTTTTTGTTTTGATTATTATGCGTTACATCATTTGTTTTTACATTTGCAAGGGAGGGAGGTGCTTTGCCCTTGACAGGGA
>CAMFTQ010000121.1 GCA_945988865.1 uncultured Anaeromassilibacillus sp. | reverse complement strand
CGGAAGCCAGAATCCTTTCTTCAAGAGGTGTTAGTTTCTTTTCTTTTTGTTTCTTCCCCTATATATAATATTACAATTAGATAGCGGTTTTGCTAATTATGTATGGATGGGTATTGCACTTCTGGCATTTATTCTATTTTGGATGAAAAGACAAACTAATAAAGGCAGTTATAGACTCAATGTTCTGTTTTGGTTTGTAGCTGCGACGAGTCTGTTTTACATGTTAAATGTCGGTGTTTCTTTTGGAATTGCTATGGTAATGTGTGCTGTTATATACCTGCTGAAAAATAAGTATTATCCCGCTTTGGTAAAATTTTTAAAATCTGCATTATTAGTTTCTGGAGTTTTTTTGATTTTAGCTTTAATTATATTTAATTTTGAATTCAAAGATTTGTTTGATTGGATTTTAAATTTTACTAATGTTGCTTTGTCTAATCAGAATTGGGCTTATGGTTTCCTTGCAGGAGGAAAATTGCAACATTTAATGTTAATAATAAATTACCTTATTTTGCCGATTATAACACTATTTATTGCGGTTTTGAGATTTACCGATAAAAACAATTTCAGTAATATTATTGAGTATACAATAATTTTTTTAATTGTTGCTTTTTTTATGAACGCTTCAAGAATTATTGTGCGACACAACTTATTAGAAAACAATTATGAAATAGTTGCTTTTGAATGGTTAATTTTTTTGCTTTTACTATTAGATGTATTTTACGATAAAGTAGCTGATAAAAAACGAAGAAATATTGTATATACCCCCATATTGCTGGCGTTATCGTCTATTGTTGTAATATTCCCCTTTGTTGCCAAAACACAGAATCACATTTCTGCGTTTGTAAACAATCTTAATTCTGTTTCCCGCTCTGTTTACGATGTTCAGGGTGATATTGAGTATAAGTTAAATCCTGTTCAACAGAAAAAAGCAACTGAATTGAGTAATTTTTTCGACCTTGTGTTAGAAGAGAATGAAACCTACATAGATTTTACTAACAATACAGAGTTGTATGCATTGGTAGAAAGGAAGAATCCTGTCTATGTTAATCAATCTCCGGGTTTGGTTAATGGAGAAAAAGGACAAGTGAATTTTATTAACAGCGTATGTGAATCCAAAATTCCCATTGTGCTAATGCCGGCGGATGAACAATATTATTTATCGATGAGAATAGATGGGATTATGAATGCCGATAGATATTATTTGATTACTGAGTATATTTGTAATAACTACAGACCTTTATGTAAAATTGAGAATTACGTTATCTGGAGTGCGTATGATAAGTACGAAGAGTATAAAAAAGATATCGGCAATAATTATGAATTAGTTGACAGTTATTTTTACAATACTACTGAATATTATACTCACTCTCTCGGCTATATTCCATATGTATGGTCAAATTATGATTCTAAAGATGCTACTTTAGAAGGTGGTGTTGAACTCGAAAAAAGTGACAATAACAGATATATTATTCCAAATACAACAATTGATTGTAGTGAAGGCAATTACCTGATTTTTGATATTGTGTCAAATAGTAACACAGGTTTTGAGTTTACACTAAATAATAATCAAAATCATATAAGCAAATACAGTTTTAATGTTTTACAAGGGAAAAATTCTTATAAAATTAGAGTAAGCAGTGATATTAGCTGGTATTCTAAAGAACTCGAATCCCTTTATATTAGTGACGCTAATGGTGTTACCATAGATAGTATAGTGTTATGTAAAGGTGATGTTTTGAATTAAAATTGTGTTAGGTGATTAAGAGTAAGTTTTAATTATTATAATCTCGGCAGAAACGCAACAACAAGCTGTACGCCGAAAAATTCCACAAAAGCCGAATATCACAGCGCAACAGGACTTGAAGCACTGTTCGGCTACATATACCTAAAGGGCGATGTAAACAGAATAAAAGAGCTGTTTTCTGTTGTTTTGGGAAATATTGATGCAAAATAAGAAGAAGTTTGAATTAAATTATTGACAAACCCGATATTTCTGCTATAATAAACCTGTATGCCGTATAAGCACGGCATAATCCTTGCGGCGAAAGCCGCCATAATGTCCAGAAGGAGGTGCAACAAATGGCAGTAAAGGCTAATTACGAAACAGTAATGGTTATCTCAATGAAGCAGGGCGAAGAGGGCATTCAGGCTATCATCGAAAAGTTCAAGGCTTTAATTGAGAAAAACGCCACTTTGCAGAGTGTTGACGAATGGGGCAAGCGCAGACTTGCGTACCTCATCAACAAAGAAAGCGAAGGCTACTATGTTCTTATGAATTTTGAAAGCGAGCCTGAATTTCCGGCAGAGCTTGACAGAATTTACAAGATCACAGACGGCGTTATGCGTTCTTTGATCATCAAGAAAGACGAATAATTAAGAAGCTAAGTTGAAAGGGAGATTAACTATGTTGAACAGATGTATTTTAATGGGAAGATTAACGGCAGACCCCGAGCTTAAGACTACTCCGACAGGTGTAAGTGTAACAAGCTTTTCGATTGCGGTTGACCGTAACTACGTAAAACAGGGTGAAGAGCGCAAGGCAGACTTCATCAATATTGTTGCGTGGCGCCAGCAGGCAGAGTTTATCTGCAGATATTTCAGCAAGGGCGCTATGATTGCAATAGAGGGACAGCTTCAGACAAGAAGCTATCAGGCTAAGGACGGCTCAAACCGTTATGTTACAGAGGTAGTTGTTGACAACGTTTCCTTTACAGGCGAGCGCAGAGAAAACAGTGGCGGATATTCACAGCAGTATCAGCAGCCACAGCAGAACAGCTACACACCACCACAGCAGCCTGCGTCATACGCAAGCGGAGCACCAAGTGATTTTGAAGAGCTGCCGATTGACGATGATCTTCCGTTCTGATTTTTCATAGCACACTTGGCTTTACAAAGAATTTGATGAAAGGAGTCAACAAAAATGGCTGAAAGACCAATGAACCGTGGCAGAAAGTCCCGCAGAAAGGTTTGCGGCTTCTGTGTAGATAAGGTAGAAAAGATCGATTACAAGGATATTGCAAGACTTCGCCGTTATATGTCAGAAAGAGCAAAGATTCTTCCTCGCCGTGTAACAGGTACTTGTGCTGCACACCAGAGAGAGCTTACAACAGCTATCAAGCGTGCACGTCACCTTGCATTATTACCATACACATCAGACTGATGAACTAAAAGCCGCAGCTATGCGGCTTTTTTTATGTCCGATTTTTTGTTTTTTGAAAAAAATAAAATTCTTTCAAAAAAGTGTTGACAAAGAGTGCGGTGTTTGATATAATAGCAAAGCTGTCGAAAAAACAGCGGTGATAATACAAAACAGAGCTTCGGTCAACAGAGAAAAACAAAATTTTTTAAAAAAGTTTTGAAAAGGTGTTGACAAAAAGCAAAAGATGATGTATAATCAATCTCACGCTGTTGAGAGTGATTGAGAACAAAAATCAAGCACAAAACAGCATCGGACCTTGAAAATTAAACAACGAAAAAGTAGAACCCGTAATGACTTTGAGAGCTGAGGAATCAGCGAGAGTACTCAAAGAAATTATGAAAAGTGAGAAAACACTTAAATAAAATCACGGATACGTTAGTGTATCGAGAATGAGCATCAAGCTCTGAAATTGATTTATACGGCGAAAGCCGATAGATACAAAT
>CAMFTQ010000120.1 GCA_945988865.1 uncultured Anaeromassilibacillus sp. | reverse complement strand
GTGCTAACCGCAGACAAATGATAAACCTTGCAAAATCAATACTAAACGATATAGAATACGAAAGGCGCAACAGCCTCGGCGGTCAGATGTCGCTTTTTGAAATGAGTGAGGAAACGGCAAAATCAGCAGAACCTTCTTTGCCAGATTTAAAGGAATTTCCGCTTGCAGAGCTTCTTTTTATGGAAAAGGAAACAGTAGGAATGTACCTGTCAAGCCACCCGTTAAGCGAATATGAAAGATACCAAAAAGCGATAAGAGCCGACAGAATTTCATCACTTATAGATACTGACAACAGCTCAAAATATAAGGACGGCACAAATGTAAGGCTTGTCTGCATTGTTACAAAGCTCAAAAATCAGCTCACACGAAGCAACAAAATGATGGCTTTTGTAACAGTTGAGGACAAAACAGGCAGTACAGAGCTTTTAGTGTTTCCGAATGTTTTGGAAAAGTGCGGTAGATTTTTGTATGACGGCAGTATTATAGAGGTAATAGGAACACTGAGCCTTAAAGAAGAGGAGGAGGCAAAGGTGATCTGCAACGAAATAAAGCCGTTGCCAACCCCTGATAAGCTCGAAAAATATATACTTGATAACAAGGCTAAAGCAAATTCTTCTGAAAAAAATACAAATTTACCAAAAACACTTTACCTTAAAATCGACAGTATGAAGAGCAAAACGTTTGAAAGGGTAAAAAATCTGCTTGAAATATTTGACGGTGTAACGCCTGTTGTTCTGTTTTTATCTGATGAGAACAAGGCGGTAAAGGCTCCGCAAAGCTTGTATATTGATGCAAATCCTGTTCTTTTGCGTGAGCTTTGCAGAATTTTAGGTAAAGAAAACGTAATATTAAAATGATTTTAAAAATAAAACGCCAAAAAGTTTGCAAAACACTTGTTATTGTCAAAAAGATGTATTATAATATAATCAATTAAACTTTTTTGAAAGTATTATAGTAATTTCCTTGGGAGGAATTTTTTATGGCTAAAAAGAAAATAGCAGTTTTAACAAGCGGCGGTGACGCTCCGGGTATGAATGCCGCTGTTCGTGCAGTTGTTCGTGCAGGCATTGTAAAGGGTATGGACGTAATCGGCGTTTACAGAGGCTACAACGGACTTTTAAACGGCGATGTTGCCGAAATGAATCTGCGTTCCGTTTCAGAAATCATCGGCAGAGGCGGCACTACTCTTTATACAGCAAGAAGCGAAGAATACAACACACCTGCCGGTGTGCAGAAGGCTGCCGACTATTGCCGTCAGATCGGTGTTTCCGGTGTTGTTGTTATCGGCGGTGACGGTTCCTTCAGAGGTGCCAGAGATTTATCAAATGCAGGTATCCCTTGCGTAGGAATACCTGGTACTATTGACAATGATATTGCCTGCAGTGAATACACAATCGGCTTTGACACAGCTATGAACACAGCTATGGAAATGATTGATAAAATCCGTGATACAGCTCAGTCACACGACCGTTGCTCTGTAGTAGAGGTTATGGGCAGACGCTGCGGTGATATTGCGTTGCAGACGGGTATTGCCTGCGGAGCAACAGCAATTCTTGTTCCCGAAATGCCTTATAATATCGAAAATGACGTTATCGCAAAAATCCAGTCAACACGCAAAACAGGCAAACAGCACTTTATCATCATTGTTGCCGAGGGTGTTGGCGGTGTAAACGATATTGCAAAGTATATTCAGCAAAGACTTGGCATTGAGTCAAGGGCAACAATCTTAGGTCACGTTCAGCGTGGCGGTTCTCCGACGCTTCGTGACAGAGTAATGGCTACCTCCTTAGGTCACAGAGCAGTAGAGCTTCTTGAGGACGGCATAGGCGACAGAGTTGTCTGCATTAAGGACGGCAGAGTGTTTGATTACGACATTACAGAAGCACTCAATATGAAGCGTGTATTTGACGAGAAGCTATACAGAATTTCAATGGACGTTTCTATCTGATTTTTGATTTAATAAATAATTTAAAGTCTGAAAGGCACAATTTATATTGTGCCTTTTATTTAAAGGGTTAAGGTATGAGTAGTAAGCAATCAATGGGAGAAATCGGTTTTGTAAACTGTTATGGAGTAGCTTTAAAGGAATTTGACAATCAGTCTGTGCAAACAAGCGTATTGTCAAATGTACGCAGAGCTTATTTTCAGACAGGTAAACAACAAAAAAACAATATTACTAAAAAAACCGATAACGCAATTTACAAATTTAATTATCAGCTGACAAAAAATTCAATCAAATGGGTAGCGTATAAAAATAAAGCTGTTTACCAGAATGTTGTTAATCAGCCTGAAAATAAATATTATATACAAACCTTTGATGATTACGGCAGAATAATAAAGCATGATTTTTTTGACGAAAATCATATATGGCTCAAAACTACCTACTACGGCACAGAAGATAAAGAGGGAGTATTATGCTCGATTGTACCTTATGAAATTTCAGGTCAGCCGGTCATTTTAAGGTACAATACAAATACCGACAAGCCTGTTATATTGTATTTGTGCGAAACACCGCAAACTAAAGAGCAAGCAGAGCTTTTAGGTAAATTTGACTGTCCGATTGACGTTGAGGCTTTAAGCGACAACGAAGTCCTGCTTTTTGCAAGCGAAGAAAACAAGGCTTTGTACCACTCAAAGCTAAACAGCGTAAAAGAAAGTATAAACCAAAAAAACGCACCGAATGTATATATAACAGAGCAGGATAAAAAAGACGGAATTATTTTTAGAAAAGAGGATTTTAACCTTTCTAAAAATCTAAACGATACTTTTCATATTGAGCAGTCAGAGCCTTTTTCACAAATGCATACTCCGATTGACTTCCTTTCTGTTGAGGAAAAATGTCAGGATGAAGAAATACCGCAGCCTCAACCGATAGAAAATACAGAAAACAATGATTTTGCTTTGCAGGATAACACCGCAGAAAAAGAAATTGAAATTCAGTCAATAATTGAACAGGCAGAGTATTTTGAAAGCACAGCGGACGAAAGTAAAGAAGATAATGTCGCTGAAAATGAAGAAGTTATTGAAGATAACGAACAGGAGCAAACGGCAGAAGCAATAGCTTTGAAGGCTGTTGAGCAAATCGGAGCCGTTATGAGTGTTGACGATACAAAAACCGCCGCTGTTATTGACGAAACAGAGCCTGACGCAGTAATATCAAATCAGCAGGACACATACCGTTATTACGGCGAAACTGACGAAAATGGTAAACGAGAGGGCTATGGCAGAACCGTTATGCAAAACGGACTTACCGCCTATGACGGACAATATGAAAATGATATGCGAAACGGCTTCGGCTGTTTTTATTACAAAAACGGCTCGTTTTGTTATGCAGGACAGTGGCTTGATAACAAGAAAAACGGTATGGGCGTCTGTCGCCGTGACAGTGACGGAGTAGTTCAGCTCGGCAAATGGAAAGATGACAAATCAATCGGAATTGCCGCCAGAGCTGACGACAGAGGTAATATTACCTACGTAGGAAAGTACAAAAACGGCAAGCGTGACGGTATAGGCGTAACCTTTGATGAAAATTCAAATCCTGTTGTAGCACTGTGGAAGGACGGAACAGTAGTACAGCTTTTGTATAAATGTGAAGAAAACGGTGAGATAGATGAATGATTTTTTTGATAAGCTTGTTGACGAATATAT
>CAMFTQ010000119.1 GCA_945988865.1 uncultured Anaeromassilibacillus sp. | reverse complement strand
GGTCTGCCCGAGGAGCTTTTGCTTGAAAATCCCGATACAACAGTTCGTATTCCGATGATTGAAAATGCAAGAAGTCTTAACCTTTCAAATTCTGTAGCTATCGGTGTTTACGAGGTTTTAAGGCAGTGGGATTATCCGACATTATCCTGCAAGGGCGAGCTTCACAATCACAGGTGGGGAGAATAATTTTTGAAACTTAGATTCAAGAAAAGGACTGTATTATTATGATAATAAATTTTAATGATATGAGCGAAACTTTTATAAAAAATTTCAAGGGCGGAGAGCTTGAGATTTCTGCAAAAATGTTTGTTGATGACAAAAACAGAATTTTACTCGGCAAGCTTATCCCAAATGCTACAATCGGCTTGCATACTCACGAAACTAACAGTGAGATTATCTATATATTAAGCGGAAAGGGCAAAATTCTGTATGAGGGCGAATATTTTGAGCTGTTTAAGGGTATGTGTCACTACTGCAAAATTGGAAAATCACACAGCCTGATTAACGACAGCGACGCTGACCTTGTTTTCTTTGCTGTAATACCCGAGCAAAATCCTTAAACTCAGAAATAAACGTATCAGCACTGTAACAAATACGTTAATATTAGAAATAATAATTACATAACTGCACATAATTGCATACAACATTTACAAAAATGTTTACAAACAGAAATTAAGGTTGACAACAAGGGGCGTTTATATTATCATTTTAGAAAGAGCGATGATGATATATCATAAATTTTCACCGTTTGTTATCTTGATAAACAGCAATTTAATTCTTTTTGGGAATATTGTGCGTTTATTTTATCTTGAATTTTTTACTATCAGATTATATTTATAGATTTATCGGATTTTGGGACAATAAGCATATACCATAACTACGATTTATTGGAGTGTGCCATGTTGGAAAAATTAGTTATTAAGGGCGGTAATCGCCTTATGGGCGAGGTTTCTATCAGCGGTGCAAAAAATGCGGCTGTTGCAATTATCCCCGCCGTTATTTTGTGCGATGAACCTTGCACTATTGAAAATATACCGAATATCAGCGACGTTTCTCTTATCGGCAGAATTTTGCAGGAGATGGGCGCTGTTGTTAAAAGAGTAAACAAATCAACTTTATATATAGACCCTACAAAAATTTATACAAGCACGGCAGTTTCTGAATCCGTAAGAGGTATGAGAGCCTCATACTATCTGCTGGGTGCGTTGCTGGGCAGATTTCACAAGGCTTATGTTGCGTTGCCGGGCGGCTGTAATTTCGGCACAAGACCGATTGACCAGCACTTAAAGGGCTTTGCCGCACTCGGCGCTGACCACAGGCTTGTTGAACGTGCAATTATTGACGCTCAATCGCCGAACCGTCTTATGGGCGCTCACATTTATCTTGATGTTGTGTCGGTTGGCGCTACAATCAATTTGATGCTGGCGGCTGTTAAGGCAGAGGGTACTACTATTATTGAAAATGCCGCAAAGGAACCGCACATTGTTGATCTTGCAAACTTTCTCAACACAATGGGTGCAAACATCAGAGGTGCCGGCACTGACGTTATCAAAATCAGAGGTGTTGACCATCTTCACGGCACAACGTATTCTATTATTCCCGACCAGATAGAGGCAGGCACATATATGGTAGCCGCCGCTGCTACAAGAGGCAGAGTAATTATCAAGAATATCACGCCTAAGCACCTTGATTCAATTTCTGCAAAGCTAAGAGAAATGGGCGTAGAGATTGACGAGTATGACGAGGCTCTTATTGTTGACGCTACAAAAAAGCCTTTGTGCAGATGCAATATAAAGACAATGCCACATCCGGGCTTCCCTACCGACTGTCAGCCACAGTTTGCGGCGCTTCTCACAACAGTGAACGGAACGAGCATTGTAAACGAAAACGTATGGGACAACAGGTATCAGTACGTAAGCGAGCTTATCCGTATGGGCGCGCACATCTCTGTTGAAGGCAGACTTGCAATTATCGAGGGCGGTACAGAGCTTGTTGCAGCTCCTGTAAAGGCTACAGATTTACGTGCGGGTGCTGCTATGATTATTGCGGCTCTGTGTGCAAACGGCACTACGGAAATCTCGAACATCGGCTACATTGAGCGTGGCTATGAAGAGGTTGTAGATAAATTCAGAGCCTTGGGTGCAGACATCAAAAAGGTTTATTACAGCGAAGATACTTCAATCAGAGCGTAAACGTTAATATTTTATAAATCAACAAGAGGTGCAGATTGCTCTGTGCCTCTTTTTTAAAGCAAGGTGATTATTCTGGCAAAGCTTGTACCGCTTTTCAGCGGAAGTAAGGGCAACAGCTACTACATAGGCAGTTCGGGTCAGGGCGTACTTATTGACGCAGGCAGAAGCTGTAAGCAAATTGAAAACGCAATGAAAGCAAACGATCTTGATATTAAAAGCGTGGGAGCAATTTTTATAACTCACGAGCATACAGACCACTGCAAGGCTCTGCGAGTTCTTGCCTCACGCTACAAAATAAAGGTGTTTGCAAGCCTTGGCACGTTGCAAGCACTTGAATATGCCGATATGCTCGACAGCCGTTTCCCTGTTGAGGTCATAAGCAAAGAGGCTGTTGTCGGCGATATGCTCATAACAAGGGTAAACACATCTCACGACGCCGCCGAAAGCTGTGGCTTTAGCATAGTATGCGCTGACGGCAGAAAAGCAACTGTTGCAACCGACACAGGCTGTATGAATGACGATATACGCAGACAGATATGCTCGTCAGACATCGCCGTAATCGAGTCTAATCACGATGTAAATATGCTCAAAAACGGATATTATCCTTATATGCTCAAACGCAGAATTTTGTCTGACATAGGTCATCTTTCAAATGATTGCTGTGCAAACGAGCTTGCAGATTTCGTAAAAAACGGCTGTAACAGGTTTGTTTTAGGACATTTAAGCGAAGAAAACAACACTCCCGAGGTTGCACTGCAAACGTCACTTTGCACACTTTCGCAGGCAGGAATGAAACAAAACTCCGACTTTGAAATATGCGTTGCACCACCTGAAACAAACTGTAAAAGGCTGATATTCTGATTTTGCAAAGGAGCGACCTATGCTGACGGTAAACATTATCTGCATCGGAAAAATTAAAGAAAAATATTTTACAGACGCAATAAACGAATACAGCAAGCGTTTGTCTGCATTCTGCAAATTTAATATTACAGAGCTTGACGAGGAAAAGCTTCCGCAAAATCCCTCTGACAGTCAGATTGAAAAAACAATAAAGGCTGAGGGCGAAAGAATACTCAATAAGCTGTCTAAGGGCGGTTTTGTTATTTCAATGTGCATAGAGGGCAAACAGCTTTCTTCGGTTGAGCTTGCCGACAAAATCGGCGAAATATCGGTTTGCGGTAAAAGCAGTGTTGACTTTGTAATAGGCGGTTCTTATGGCTTGTCTGAAAAGGTAAAGCAAAAATCGGATTTCAGGCTTTCAATGAGCAAAATGACATTCCCTCACCAGATGGCAAGAATGATACTGTGCGAGCAGATTTACAGAGCCTTTCAGATTTTATCAAACGGAAAGTATCATAAATAGATTTATTATCACAATTATTCTATACTAACATTAAAACCTTTACAGAAAAGAGGGATACAGTGGCGCTTGACGGAATTTTTTTACATCACATAA
>CAMFTQ010000118.1 GCA_945988865.1 uncultured Anaeromassilibacillus sp. | reverse complement strand
TTGTCTTTTTTCTTTTGCCGTCAACGTCAACAGTTACAAGCGATTTGTCTGATTTCAGGTTTGACGTGATAGCACCTGCACCCGTATGCGCCTTGTAGCCTAAAATGCTGTCACCGATATAATTATAATGAGGGGTCTGCACCTTGTTGAACAGAATTGAGTTTTTAAGCTCTGTCGAGTTACCTACAACTGCACCCTCGCCTACAATGGCGCTTCCTCTGATAAATGCACAGTGGCGAATTTCAGCGTCCTTGCAAATAATAAGAGGGCCGTTGAGTGATGCAGACGGTGCAACAACGGCACTTTTTGCAACCCAAATATCGTCACCGATTTTGTCGTACTCGTCCTTGCTTAGTGTTGCACCTAATTTTAAGATAAAATCCTTGATTTTCGGCAAAGCCTCCCAAGGATACACAATACTCTCGAAAAGCTCCTTTGCTATTGTCTGATTATAATCGAAAAGATTTACCGCTTTCAGCTGTTCCATATATATTCCCCTTTATTTTTACTCCGCCGTTTTTGGCGGATTTTTTATTTTATTTACTCTGCGTCAAAAAACAGCCACTCACCCTGCTTGTTTTTGCCGGCTGCAAAATGAATGCTTTTGTCGCCCATTTCCACCTTATAGACAGAAAAGCCGTAAGTGTTTTTTGTTTCGGGATCAACCACTATTGCGCAATCGCCCACCGTCTGCCATTTCTTTAAAAACAAATCAACGCCCTTAATACAAAAGCTGTCCTTCTGACTTTTACCAAGATATTTATATTTTTTCATATAAATCAACCCTTACTCCTTGATTCCTGCAAGTCTGTCATTAACCTTGTATTTTCTGAAAACAACGCAAACGATCACTGCGCACAAAATGCCGAAAAGCATACCGCACAGAACGTCTGTCGGAAAATGCACAAAGTTATAAAGGCGAGAAAAGCCTATAAGCAAAGCAAGCGCAAGCGCTGCTGTTCCCCATTTTTTGTTATAGAAAAACAGCGCCGTAGATGCAGCAAACGAAGAGCTTGTGTGTCCTGACGGAAAGCTGTAGCCTTTTGGCTTTGATACAAGCATATCAATAAAGCCATACTCGGGATAATTACAGGGACGCACTCTGCACACTACATTTTTGATAACAACCTCGCCGAGCAAAAATGACACCACAACAGATACAAGCATTGCAACACCGCAGCCACGTGTTTTTTTAGAAAAAAGACAAGCAATAGAAATCGTAAGCCAAATCAAACCGTATTCGCCTATATGACTAAGCACAGGCATAACAGCGTTTAAAAAATCTGATCTGATGTTTTCATAAATAAACATAAGTATTGAAAAATCAATGCTTGTGATTTGCTCAAAAACATTCAATTAAATCAACTCCCTAAATTCATTTACAATTATACCACTTTATTCATTTTGTGCAACAGATATGCGATTTTTTTATAGCTATTAAATTTTGTTTTTGAAAAGTCTTATTGCACTTGAGAAAACAATGGAAAAATTCAAAAATTCTTAACCAACCCGAAACCGTAAGAATGTATAATTCAAGGGTATTTTGATTTTTCGGAGTGATTTTTTTGAGCTACAGGCTTTTAGTAATGGATATTGACGGAACATTGACAAATTCCGAAAAGAAGATTACACAGAAAACTAAGTCATTACTTGAAAGAATTCAACAGCAGGGCATCACCGTTGCATTAGCGTCAGGCAGACCTACTCCCGGCATTAAGACTGTTGCAGACGAGCTTGAGCTTAGCCGTTACGGCGGATTTGTGCTGTCATATAACGGAGCAAAAATAATAGACTGCCGCAGTAACAAGGCTGTTTACAACAGTGTTCTGCCCCGAGAGCTTTTGCCCGAGATTTATAATTTTGCCGTAGAGCATAAGCTCGGTATTGTCACATACGAAAATGCCGGAGCAGTATCGGGCAACGGAGTTGACAAATACATTGAGCTTGAAGCAGGAATTAACGGCTTGCAGATAAAAGAGGTTGACAACTTTGTCCGTTACGTTGATTTTGATGTAAACAAATGCCTTATGACAGCCGACGGCGATTACCTTGCAGCGATTGAGCCTGTAATGAAAGAGAAATACGGCGACAGACTAAGCATTTTTCGCAGTGAGCCGTATTTTCTTGAGGTTATGCCGCAGGGCATTGACAAAGCAAATTCACTCAAACATCTGTTAAAGCACCTTAATTTAACTAAAGACGAGATGATTTGCTGTGGCGACGGCTTTAACGACCTTTCTATGATACAGTTTGCAGGGCTGGGAGTAGCTATGGAAAACGCCCAGCAGTGTGTAAAGGATTCAGCTGACTTTATCACGCTTTCTAACGATAATGACGGCGTTGCATATGTTATAGAGAAGTTTATTTTAAGCTGACAAGAAGCACCTGTAAAATCACAGAGCTTTCACATTCTTTTCACCAAAATTCGCTTGTAATTATCCCAAAACGTGGTATTATATAGTCGGAAGGGATATTAACTGTCATCAATGGACAGATAAAATGGAGGTGATAAGATGAAATCCGATAAAAAGCCGTCTGTGTTAGTCTGCGTAACCGGTCAGTATGACTGCGACCGACTTATCAGAGAAGGTCATAACACTGCGGTTGAACAAAGCCTTGAGCTTCACGTGCTTATGGTTCACAAGCCTATCAGTGACTATGCCTTTTTAGGTGCAGAAGCCGAGTACCTTTACCGTGTTACAAAGGAGCTTGGCAGTGATATGACGCTGATGTTCAGCGACAATCCTGCTCAGACTGCCGTTGACTATGCAAAATCAATTCACGCAAAGCAGCTTGTAACAGGTATGAGCGACGGCTCGCCGAACAACTTTGTTTACACAGTAAGCACACTTGCACCGCATCTGCCAATTAAAATGGTATCCAAAGATAATATTGTTTATACATACGATGTTGAATTTGTCTGACGCCCTTTCTTTGTCAGAGTTAATATAAAGTCAATGAGCTGTTACAATATGCTTAATACCCCCCACCGACCTAAGCCGATGGGGGGTTAGTTTTGGCCCGCCTGAAGGGATTTGAACCCCCGTTCTTCAGAATCGGAATCTGCTGCGTTATCCAACTGCGCCACAGGCGGAAATATTTATTTTTCTACGGAGCTTTGATACATTTCAAAGCTCCGTTTTATTCGTCAGCCATAAGCTCTTCCCACTGCTCGTAGGCTTTTTGCTGTTGCTGTTGTAAATCCTCAAGCTGTCCGGTAAGCTCCATAAGCTTTTCGTAGTCAGAGGCTGTTTCATCGCTTTGTAAAAGCGCTTGCACGTTTTCGATTTCGCTGTCAAGACGCTCTATTTCTTCCTCTGTTTTTTTGAGCTGTGTTTTACGCTTGCGCTCAAGCGACTGCATAAGCTTTTGTGCCTTGTAGTCGTTTAATGCCGGCTTTTCCTCCTTGACAGGTGACAGGCTTTGAGATGTACTTGACTGCTTTTTCTTTTCTAAGTAATAATCGAAATTGCCGTTGTAAAGCTCTGCTCCCTGAGAAGTCAAGGCGATTATGCCAGTTGCCAGCTTATTTATAAAATATCGGTCGTGGCTGATTATCAGCATTGTGCCGTCATAGTCAAGAAGTGTTTTTTCAAGCTGTTCTCTTGACGAAGTATCAAGGTGGTTTGTCGGCTCGTCAAGGAGCAGAAAATTTCCGCCAGCAAGCATCAGCTTTAGGAGTGATACCCTCGCTCTTTCACCGCCGCTGCTTTTGCCGATGAGCTTGAACA
>CAMFTQ010000117.1 GCA_945988865.1 uncultured Anaeromassilibacillus sp. | reverse complement strand
TTTGTTGTGGTAAACTAACTGTAACACAGATTTTTCCTATTTGCTATTCTTTTTTACTTTCTACTGTAACGCATCTATTGTAAACCTACATTTTGCAAAATTTTATACAAATTATGCAAAAAGTAAAATCTCAGTAAAATCTCAAATAAATGCAACAGTAGAATTTGAAGCTGAATTTACTTTGATTTTTCACTTTGCAGATATGTTCCCTGAATTTAAAAAAATTCTTGACAATTAATCTTAAATATGTTATCTTTTTCAAACAGTATTTTGCTGTGCTTTTGACAAAAAATCATAACAGAACAGGCGGTGGGCTTTCTCACCAGCCGGGTCACGCTTGTGACAGCAGACAAATATTTCGGCATCTGCGGGACGGTAATTTTATTATTGTTTCGCAGGTGCTTTTTTAACGGTTTGGATATGCTTTAGTTGAGTTTAGTTCGTTACCATAATATAATGAATAATGAAGAATGAATAATTTTCATATATCGGGAGGAGTTTTTATGAAAACTAAAAACAGCGTACAAAAGCAATATGACGCTAAGAAAATCGCTATGCGTGTTTCTGCCGTTACAATTATAGTAAACCTTTTTCTGTCGGTAATTAAGCTCTTGGCAGGTCTTATCGCAAGCTCGGCTGCTATGGTGTCAGACGCCGTTCACTCTGCATCTGATGTGTTCAGCACAATAATTGTTATAATCGGTATCAACATTTCAAGCAAGGAGGCTGACGACAAGCACCCCTACGGCCACGAAAGGCTTGAATGTGTAGCTGCTATTCTGCTTTCTGTCGTGCTTTTTGCTACGGGTATCGGCATTGGCATCAGCGGAATTGACAAGATAATCGCAGGCAATTACGACAGCCTTGAAATCCCAGGTATTCTCGCACTTGTTGCCGCCGTAGTTTCAATAGCCGTCAAGGAATGGATGTACCACTACACAAAAAGTGCCGCCGTTAAAATCAACTCGGGCGCATTAAAGGCTGACGCTTGGCACCACCGCAGTGACGCACTGTCCTCAATCGGCGCATTAGTCGGCATTGTGGGCGCAAGGCTTGGCTTCCCTATTCTTGACTCTATTGCAAGCGTTGTTATCTGTCTGTTCATCGGCAAGGCTTCGTTTGACATTTTCAAGGACGCTGTTGATAAGCTCGTTGACAAGTCCTGCGACAATGCTGTTGTAGAGCAGATTTGTGAGGTAGTGCAAAAGCAAGACGGTGTTCTTGGTATTGACAAGCTGCAAACAAGGCTTTTCGGTCCTAAGATTTATGTTGATGTAGAAATTCTTGCAGACGGCGAAAAAACTCTGTGGCAGGCTCACGAAATCGCAGAGAATGTTCACGACGCTATTGAAAGGGAGTTTCCGTCTGTTAAGCACTGTATGGTTCACGTAAATCCGGCTGAAAATGACAGTTCATCGGAAAATCAGTAGAATAACGCAGGTTCGTGTGAAAAATTTATCATATTTTAAAATTTTTTAAAAAAAGACTTTATATTTGTGCGAAAATGATATATAATAGCGTTGAATAGGTGTAAATGCTATTATAGCTCATTTTCGCCAATATATTATATGGAGGTCATTTCAATGCCATTAGTAAACGCAAAAGAAATGCTTACAAAAGCAAAAGCCGGTCACTACGCAGTAGGTCAGTTCAACATCAACAACCTTGAGTGGACAAAGGCTATTTTATTGACAGCACAGGAGCTTCAGTCACCTGTTATCCTCGGTGTATCTGAGGGCGCAGGCAAGTATATGTGCGGCTACAAAACAGTTGTAGGTATGGTAAACGGTATGCTCGAGGAGCTTAAAATCACAGTTCCTGTTGCGCTTCACCTTGACCACGGCTCATATGACGGCGCAAAGGCTTGCATTGAGGCAGGCTTTAGCTCAGTTATGTTTGACGGCTCACACTACAGCATTGAGGAAAACGTAGAAAAAACTAAGGAGCTTGTAAACATCTGCAACGAAAAGGGTCTTTCTATCGAGGCTGAGGTAGGTTCTATCGGCGGTGAGGAAGACGGCGTTATCGGCGCAGGCGAATGTGCAGATCCTCAGGAATGTAAAATGATTGCCGACTTAGGCGTAACAATGCTCGCAGCAGGTATCGGCAACATTCACGGTAAATATCCCGAAAACTGGGCAGGTCTTAGCTTTGAAACTCTTGACGCTGTTCAGCAGCTCACAGGCGCTATGCCGTTAGTTCTTCACGGCGGTACAGGTATTCCTGCCGATATGATTAAGAAAGCTATCAGCCTCGGTGTTTCTAAAATCAATGTAAACACAGAGTGCCAGCTCGCTTTTGCAGCAGCTACAAGAAAGTACATCGAAGAAGGCAACGACAACAAGGGCAAGGGCTTTGACCCAAGAAAGCTCTTAGCTCCCGGCTTTGAGGCTATCAAAGAAACAGTTAAAGAAAAAATGGAGCTTTTCGGCTCTGTTGGCAAGGCTTAATTAAGCCTTTAAATCAGCTTTTCATTGTTTGTTGGGCGGTGCGATTTATTTTATATTTTGTACTGTCCTACATCTTCCTCTAAACGGCTCAGATTTTTCTGAGCCGTTGTTTTTTGTTATTTTATCTCTGAAAACAATCGCTATTTCTTGACAATAATTCGTTTTAATGATACAATTATTACAAATATATGAAATTATTGGTAATAAACTAAAAATTTATGCAAACTTAGAAAGGGAATGAAAATGAAAAAGTTACTTTCGCTTATTCTGGCAGCTATTATTTCTATCGGCAGTATTACATTAGTCGCTGCTGAAACTACAAAAACAATAGGTGATGTCGATAACGACAATAAGATAAGCGTTAAAGATGCAACAATAATTCAAAAATTTATTGCCGGCATCATTGACTTTGATGCAGAAACATTTATTTATGCCGATACAGACGGAAGTGGCAAAATTTCAGTAGCAGATGCTACCTATATTCAAAAATATATTGCAGGAATAATAAATGATTTTCCTGCTAACAAACAGGAAATTCCCACAACAGAACCCACAACAGATGCCACAGACCCTATTTCTACATCAACAGAAGCAACAACGGAACCCGCCGAACCCACAACAGAACCCGTAGAACCCACCACACAACCTACAACCGAAAAACCAGAACCTACAACTAAGCCAACAGAACCCGCAACCGAACCAACAACGGTAATGACGGAACCCACTACCACCCCCATAAAACTGCATGAGTTGGAGGTAGAAATATTTAATTTAGTTAACGAAGAACGTGCAAAATATAATATAAAACCTCTTGAATTCGGTTATTTCTATTATGATGCCGCAAAAGTGAGAGCCGAGGAGCTTGCTGTAAATTTTTCTCATGACCGACCAAATGGCGAACCTTGTTGGATGGTCTTTGACGACTTTGGGATAGGCAGAAATAGATATATAGGTGAAAACATTGCCTCTGGTTTTTACGATGCTGAGTCAGTAATGGAAGCATGGATGAATTCGGAAGGGCATGCATCGAACATCCTCTTTGAAGACTTTGACTATCTCGCAGTAGCGGTCCGTGAAATGGATGACCGCCCTGGTGATTATTACATGGAGCAACTCTTTTTAAGTTGTCCGTATGACAAATATGACAACAAGATACCTGAAGATTTTTAAAATTTACTATACCACACCCCAAGGGGTGTGGTATTTTGTTATTTATTCATACTCAGATTAATAGCAACACTTCCGTTTTCTCTCTTTCATATTTCATACTTTAAACATAGCACAGAGAAAACTG
>CAMFTQ010000116.1 GCA_945988865.1 uncultured Anaeromassilibacillus sp. | reverse complement strand
CCCTCCTTGTAAATTTTTAGCTAAAATACTCTGACTGCAAAGCGTTTAAGCAGTCGTAACCGAAAAAGTCGTTATGCGTCCCACTTATAGCCGAGTCCCCATACGGTGACAATATATTTCGGGTTTGACGGTTCGTCCTCAACCTTCATTCTTAAACGTCTTATATTAACGTCAACGATTTTTTCTTCACCCACGTAAGCCTCGCCCCACACGTGATTTAAAATGTCTGTTCTGTCAAGGGCAACGCCCGGCTTTGAGAAAAAGTACTCCATAATCTGAAACTCTACCTGTGTAAGCTCAATCATTTTGCCGTTTTTAAGTAAAGCACGATTTCTGAGATTTAGCACAAAGTCGCCCGATTTCAGCTCTTCCTTGAAGTTATTGTCGGCTCTTTCGTTTGTGATTTCAACACGTCTGTATAATGAATCTACACGTGCCATAAGCTCGCTTGGGCTGAACGGCTTTGTGATGTAATCGTCTGCGCCGAGCATTAAGCCTGTAACCTTATCCATTTCCTGTGTTCTTGCCGACAGCATAATAATGCCGATGTCGCCGTTTTTGCTTCTAAGCTCCTTGCAGACCTGAAAGCCGTCAATACCCGGCATCATAACGTCAAGAATGGCGATGTCAAAATCTCCGCCGTTTTCTTCGTATTTTTGAAGGGCAGCCTCACCGCAGTCAGCCTCGACTACATCGTATCCGCCTCTTTTAAGATTGATAACAACAAAGTCACGAATTGCGGATTCGTCCTCGCATACAAGTATTTTTCTCATAATATCGTTCCTTTCACATTATTTCAATATATCCGTTAATTGTTGATGCTTTTATCAATTATTTTAAAGTTTTCAAGCACCTGTTGTTCTGTAGGTATAAGCTCGTTGTTTCCCTCTGCTATCAGATAAGCATAGGCAAAGGAGGAGGTTTTTTCAATCAGAGTAAAATTATTAAGCTCGTTCTGAGCTGACGCCTTGGATAAATTCTTTGCCGTTATCGTCAGCAGTTTGTCGCCTTTTGCAGGCGGTTTTTTTGCACTGTCCCACTTGTAAAAGGTCAGCGTACTGTCAGAAAGATTTATTCTTGCAGTTATTTCGTCACGCCAATCTGCGTCAATAATATAATAATAATCGTGAGCCGAATCTATAACAGCCGCCGTAACACGTTCAAGCGAGGCAGTTTTTGCATTGTATCTGTTCCACACCGTTTCGCTTGCAACCGTTACAGCGTCCTCGTTTTCTTCGCTTTTCATTTTAGTTGACGTCACAATTTCAAAAATGCCGTCACCGTTAATATCCTGCGACATAACGGGAGTATCACGCAGAGTTACATTTTGTGTTGATTGCGAGTACAGGTCGTTTTTAAGCGTTTCATTGTCCTTATCAAATACAATAACCTGTGTTGCGTATGTGCCGACAGCCGTTGCCCCCTCTGCAATCAAGGCTGTGCAATCGTCAGAAATCTTCTGTGACGATACGTCAAGGTATTTTGATATATTTGGGTCAAGTGCAGTGACGCCACGTGAGAAAAGAGCAGAGCTGTCGTAATTCCAGTCAAGAAGCGTAGCCTGAGGCTTTGCCTCTGCTGACGGTAATGTGAGCAGAATAAGCTCGTCAGAGCCGTCACCCGTAAAGTCGCCTGCTGAAAATGATGCGTAGGTCTGATTTATCTGGATTTCTCTTGTAGCAGTGCTGTCAAAGCTATAGGCTGTCAGTTGATTTATAGAGCTGCCGACAGCACCCCAGCCTGTGATTAGCTCCGCAGTGCCGTCTGCGTTTAGATCGGCAAATGCAACCTGATCAACCTCTGTGCTTTGATTAGAGTAGTTGCCTACACATTCCCACACGCCCTTTTTCTGTGCAATAATCAGCAGGTTCGTTTTTGGAGTTCCTTCGTTTTTGTTGCTGTAAAATGCAATAGCCTCGCTTGTGCCGTCGCCGTCCATATCACGCATAATAACGGCAGAACGGTACTGACCTCGCTGAGGATACTTCAGAATGTAGTTATCCTCAGCCTGTTCGTCAATTACGCTTTGAATCTGAGTCTTGTCAGCCGTTGCCTTCGGAGGACGCATCAGCTCGGAGCTTTCAATTCCGACAACAGAACAGCCGGTCATAAGAGTACAGCACAGCAGAGCCGCTGTAATAGCCTTTTTAATTTTCAAGCCGATACCTCCTTTTATATATTATTTAGTTATCGTTATTGTCATTATTTACTTTAAGCTCCTTTATAAGCTCAAGGTAATTCTGTGGTAATACAGACTTTTTAGCAATACAGTATTTTATTTTAATACCCATCTGAGAAAACATATTTTCGTGTTCTGTCACTATGTTGTAGGTGACATCACTGTTATGCAGGTCATACGTTATATATGTAACGTCAAAGCCTGCAATTTTAAAATATTCAAGACTTTCTGTGAATAGCTCGTCATCATCTGTTTTAAAGTGAATTTCTCCGCCGTCTGTCAGAAAATCACGGTACATAACTAATTTTTTAGGGTAAGTAAGCCTGCGTTTTTTATGCTTGCCACGAGGCCAGGGGTTGCAGAAGTTGATGTAAATTCTGTCTATTTTATCTTCACTTGAAAACAGAGCGTCAATCTGCTCTACATTCTGAGCGACAAGCATAACGTTTTCTACAGCTTTTCCGTTTTCTTCAAACATTGAGGATATGTTACGTCTTGCAACGCCTAACATATCGTTTTTAATATCAATGGCAATTAAGTTTATGTTCGGGTGGTCAAGAGCAAACCTTCCTGCAAATGTACCCTTACCGCAGCCAAGCTCAAGGTGCAGCGGTGAGTTGCTTTTAAAAAGCGTGTTCCATTTACCTCTGTAGGAGCGTGGCTCCTTAACAAAGAAATTGCAGGCGTCAAGCTCAGGCACAGCCCATTTTTTCTTTCGTATTCTCATTATTTCACCGTAAAAAAGTGGATTTTGTAAAAATTACAATACTAATTCATTTTATTTCAATATTATAACAAATTACAGACCTGTTTGCAATGTTTTTTTAATAATACAAAGAAAAACGGCAGTGATTCATTTTTCACCGCCGTTATAGTGCTGCATTAAAAGTTAATTGTTACAAATAAAATACATTATCGTTAAAAACTTCGCTTTTATAAAACTGTGTATCTGCAAATTTTTCTGACAACAGCCTTACAAGAACAGGTATAATTACGTCCTCTGTTTTGTAATGACCTGCGTCAACTACAGTCAGTCCGATTTCGTTTGCTTGTATTATTTGGTGATGCTTGATCTCACCTGTTACAAATGCGTCAGCGCCAAGCTTTTCGCAATTAAAAATATAATCTCCGCCGGCACCGCAGGCTACTGCAACTCTTCTTATTGATTTTTCGCCCTTTGTATAGCGTACGCCTTGACAATCAAGCCTTTCCTTTACATACTTAGCAAAATCCTCTACAGAATATTCAGTCTGAAGCTCGCCTGTCAGCAAACATTCGCCCTCTACTATATCTATATTTTTAAGTCCGAGTGCTTTTGCAAGCGTAATGTTTACACCGTTTTCCTGTGAAAGATCGAGGTTTGTGTGCATACAAAGCGCCGTTATTCCGTTTTGTATCAGCTTGTAAACACAGCTGTCGCTCAAAACACTTTTTAACGGACTGAAAATAATCGGGTGATGGCTTATTATAAGCTCTGCGCCTTTGCGTACAGCCTCGTCAATAACATCTGAAGTAATGTCAAGCGTGACGATTGCTTTTGAAACTTCCTTTTCGCTGTCGCCGACAAGAATACCGCAGTTGTC
>CAMFTQ010000115.1 GCA_945988865.1 uncultured Anaeromassilibacillus sp. | reverse complement strand
AGGTTGTCGCCCTTTCTTTCGCTGTGTCCCATTTTGCCGAGAACTCTGCCGTCAGGACTTGTGATACCCTCAATAGCGCATACAGAGCCGTTAATATTGTACTTGATATCGTCACTCGGGTTGCCCTGTAAATCTACATACTGGGTAGCAACCTGTCCGTTTTCTATCAGTCGCTTAACTGTTTCTTCATCAGCCATAAATCTGCCCTCGCCGTGAGAAACAGGAACAGCAAATACATCGCCTGCATTAACTCCGGCAAACCACGGTGACTTAACAGAGGTTACTCTTGTGTAAGCCATATGTGAAATGTGTCTGCCTACTGTGTTAAAGGTAAGAGTCGGATCTGTTTCTTTTATATCTGTGATTTCACCGTAGGGAACAAGACCGAGCTTAATAAGCGCCTGAAAACCGTTGCAGATACCAAGCATAAGTCCGTCACGATTTTTGAGCATTTCGTTTACTGCGTTTGCAATTCGTGGATTTCTGAACGTTGTTGCTATAAACTTACCGCTGCCGTCAGGCTCGTCACCGCCTGAGAAACCGCCGGGGAGCATTATCATCTGTGAGGATTTGATGATTTTTTCCATCTCGCAGATTGTTTCTTCAATGTGAGCAGGAGTTAAGTTTTTAACGATTAAGAGCTTAGGCTCTGCCCCTGCCTTTGCAAATGCACGTGCTGTGTCAACCTCGCAGTTTGTGCCGGGGAATACAGGGATAAATACAACAGGCTTTGCTGTTTTTATTGCAGGTGCTTTTGTGTTTCTTTCTGTGTAAAGCTCTGCCTTTTGTGTAATTTCAGGGCAAGCTGCCTTTGTAGCAAACACCTTTTCGAGAGGTGAGGTCCATTTTTCGATAAGCTCATCAACAGACAAAGCTTCACCGTTTACTGTGATTACACCGTCGTCTGTTACTGTACCTAAGTCGTAATATGTTACACTCTTGTCAAGCTCTGCACCGTCTGCAAGCTCCAATACAAGTGAGCCTGAAAGCGGAGCGAAAAGCTCGTCATTTGTGAGTGTGTTTGTAAATTTAAAGCCGAATTTATTGCCGAATGCTGCTTTTGCAACACAAGCCGCCGTACCGCCCTCTTTTACAACAGACGCAGACAACACCTTGTCCTGCTGCATAAGAGCAAATACTGCGTTATACATCGCTTTGAGCTTATCCCAGTCGGGCATAAGCGTTTCTTTATTTTCGGGAACAGGTACATAGATAACCTTTGAGCCTGATTTTTTGAACTCTGCCGAGATTGTTTTTGAAGCCTTTGTCATAGCAACGGCAAAGCTGACAAGTGTAGGCGGTACGTCAATCTGCTCAAAAGAGCCTGACATACTGTCTTTACCGCCGATTGACGGAATACCGAGCTTTAGCTGTGCTGTCATAGCACCCAGAAGTGCAGCGGCAGGCTTGCCCCAACGCTCGGGCTTGTCGTGCAGCCTTTCAAAATATTCTTGGAAGGTAAGTCTTGCCGTAAGCGGATTTGCACCGATTGCAAGGATTTTTGACAATGACTCAATCACAGCATAAGCAGAGCCGTGGAACGGACTCCAGCGAGATACACCGGGGATAAAGCCGTAGCTCATAGCTGTTGCATCGTCTGTTTCGCCCTCAAGCAGTGGAATTTTTGCAGCCATAGCCTCCTGCGGAGTGAGCTGTTCCTTACCACCGAACGGCATAATAACAGTTGCCGCACCGATTGATGCGTCAAATCTTTCTGAAAGTCCTATCTGTGAGCAGACCTCAAGCCTTGAAAGGTTCTTTGCAAAGGCTTCATTTACAGGCATTTCTCGGAGTATCTCGGGGCAGAGCTTTCTGTAGCAGTTTTCTGATTTTGGAGCAGGAATATATGCGCTTGCCGTCTGCGTAACGCCGTTTGTGTTTAAGAATTTTCGAGAAAGGTCAACTATTACATCGCCCCTCCAGCTCATTTTAAGACGTGGGTTTTCTGTTACAACGGCAACAGCGGTAGCCTCTAAGTTCTCTTTTTCTGCTTCCTTAATAAATTTATCAACATCAGCCTTGTCAAGTACAACAGCCATTCTCTCCTGACTTTCAGAAATTGCCAGCTCTGTTCCGTCAAGACCGTCATACTTCTTTGTTACCTTGTCAAGGTCAACCGTAAGTCCGTCTGCAAGCTCGCCGATAGCTACGCATACACCGCCTGCGCCGAAGTCGTTACAACGCTTTATCATAGTTGAAACAACAGGGTTTCTGAACAATCTCTGAATTTTTCTCTCTGTAGGCGGATTACCCTTCTGTACCTCTGCACCACAGGTTTCAATAGAGCTTTCTGTGTGAGCCTTTGATGAGCCTGTTGCGCCGCCGCAGCCGTCACGACCTGTTCTGCCGCCTAAAAGCACGATAACATCATCGGGTGACGGTACCTCACGAATTACGTTTGACTTGGGAGAAGCGCCGATAACTGCGCCGATTTCCATTCTTTTCGCAACATAGCCCTGATCGTAAAGCTCCGTTACCTGTCCTGTGGCAAGACCTATCTGGTTGCCGTAGGAGCTGTAGCCGGCGGCAGCTCCTGTTGTGATTTTTCTTGACGGGAGCTTGCCGTGCATTGTGTCCTTAAACGGAATTGTCGGATCGCCTGAGCCTGTTACACGCATAGCCTGATATACATATGCACGTCCCGACAGCGGATCACGAATTGCACCGCCTAAGCAGGTAGCCGCACCGCCGAAGGGTTCGATTTCTGTAGGATGGTTGTGTGTTTCGTTTTTAAACTGAACAAGCCACTGCTGTGTTTCTCCGTCAATAGTAACGGGAACCTCGATAGAGCAGGCATTTATTTCCTCGCTGACATCAAGGTCAGGTATCATACCTCTTTTTCTTAACAGCTTCATACCTACAAGCGCCATATCCATTAAAGAAACGTCACGTGTGGTATCCTTGCCGTACAGCTCGTCCCTTGATTCGTAGTAAGCCTTTAATGCTTCTTCAATTACACCGCCTAAGGCTGATTTTTCTATCTCAATTTTTTCAAGTCTTGTCAAAAAAGTTGTGTGACGGCAGTGGTCGGACCAGTATGTGTCTATAACACGAAGCTCTGTAACAGTCGGGTCACGATGCTCATCGTCACGGAAGTAATCACGGCAGAATTTTAAATCAGAAAGCGTCATAGCAAAGCCCATTGATGAATAGTAGCTTTCCATTTCCTCGTCATTCCACTTGATAAAGCCGTCAATAACAGCGACATTTGCAGGGATATCGGCTGTCATTTCAAGTGTTTCGGGTTTTTCAAGAGAGGCAAGTCGGCTTTCAACAGGGTTTACAAGGTAGGACTGTACCTTTTTAAGCTCCTCCTGTGTAATATCTCCGTAAAGCGCAACTACTCTTGCAGTTAAAACCTTCGGTCGCTCGCCCTGCGTCAGAAGCTGAACGCACTGTGCGGCAGAGTCAGCTCTTTGGTCGTACTGACCGGGCAGATATTCCATAGCAAAAACCTGCCAGCCGTCTTCAACCTGCCACTGCTCCTCATAGACAACATCGGCATTAGGCTCCGAAAAAATAATATCCTTTGCCTTTTCAAATTCTTCTCTTGAAAGGCCTGAAATATCGTAGCGGTTTGCAAAGCGAAGCTTCTGTATTGACTTCATACCTAAATTGTGACGTAAATCCCAAAGCATCTGCTTTGCTTCAACATTATAGCCGTCACGCTTTTCGGTAAAAACTCTGATTACATCTGACATAGAAAAACCTCCTGCACCAAAAAATATTTATGAGGCAATTTTAACATACCTGTCTCTTATACA
>CAMFTQ010000114.1 GCA_945988865.1 uncultured Anaeromassilibacillus sp. | reverse complement strand
CATAATTACACCGCCCTCTTGACGCTCCTTAACGCAGAGCATACGCTGTACTCATCGCACAAAGGCTCGGGGGTGGCTGATGTTTTCTGCTTAAAAGCCTTGCACCAAACGGCTTTCTCTCTGAAAAGCAGGGCAGACATCTCTTCCCGTCACTGCCAAAAATATTTTGCTTTAGCTGTTAAGCTGAGTTCAAAGAAATAAAATTCAAGCACAACAGCTCAACATTGTTATTATAAATCCGACAAAATCAAATGTCAAGTTTTTTCTTTCTGATAACAGAACCCTGTGGGATAAATTTGTCTGTTGTCATATAAAGCTCCTCCATAGCGTGAGGGGCAGATTCTACCGTTTCGCCGTACTTGTTTTTAAGCTCTGAAACAGTAACCTCAAACGGAATACCGTCTGGTGGCAGAACGTCAAGCACATCTCCCGTCAAAAACTTGTTGCGCTGTGTGATATGAGCTATGTTGCCGGTACAATCCTTGCAAACGGCTACAACGTCATAATGTCTGATATATCCGCCGTTTGACGTAACCTGACCCGGCTCTTTGCCGAAGTAAAAGCCTGTGTTGTACTCACGATGGCTTATCTTGTCAAGCTCCTCTTTTATCCACGGCTTTAGCGTAAAGCTGTCGCCCATCTTCATATAATCGTTTACTGCGTGGCGGTAGGCATTTGTAGTAACGGCTACATAGTAAGCAGACTTTGCTCTGCCCTCTATTTTAAAGCTCGATATTCCCGCCTTGACAAGCTCGGGTATATGCTCAATCATACATAAATCTCTTGAATTATAGAGGAACGTGCCTTTTTCGTTTTCTTCAACAGGAAAATACTGTCCCTCTCTGTTTTCTTCATACAAATGATATTTCCAGCGACAAGGCTGTGCGCAGTCGCCTCTGTTTGCATCTCTGCCTGTCATATAGCTTGAAATAAGGCATCTGCCCGAAAACGATACACACATCGCACCGTGAACAAAGCACTCGATTTCAAGCTCCTTTGGTGTTTTTGCTCTGATTTGCGCTATCTGCTCAAGGGGAAGCTCACGTGCAAGAACTACACGTGAAGCACCCATATCGTAAAAAGCGTTAGCCGTTGCATAGTTTACAATTCCTGCCTGAGTTGAAATATGAACATCCACATTCGGCGCATATTT
This sequence comes from uncultured Anaeromassilibacillus sp., assembly GCA_945988865.1. GTDB lineage: Bacteria > Bacillota > Clostridia > Oscillospirales > Acutalibacteraceae > CAMFTQ01. The sequence goes on along the minus strand of CAMFTQ010000114.1, from coordinate 2,625 downwards.
CTTTGCAAGTCTTAGTACACCCATATCGGCAATAATGAGTGCGTCAACCGAGCAGTCCTGTGTAAATTCAAGAAATTCGGGCAGTCTTTCAATCTCGTCATTTCTCGGCAGCGTGTTACAGGTGACAAAAACTTTTACACCCTTGTTGTGAGCAAGCTCAACAGCTTTTTTAAGCGTTTCATTGTCAAAGTTTTTTGACGCTGTTCTCATTCCGAACTCGCTGCCGGCAAGAAAAACTGCGTCTGCACCGAAGCTGATTGCCGAATTTAAACATTCCATATCGCCTGCCGGAGAAAGTATCTCTGGTTTTTTCATACTATACCTCAATATCTGATTTAATCTGTTAGTCCTGCCTGCACCAAATTGTCCTGATGGTCATAAATGTTTGTAGCATAATAAGCGTAGGACGGCTCTGTATCTGTTGCGGCTGAGTGGCAGAAGAACAGATAGTCCGTATCATACGGATTTATAGCCGCCTCAATAGCCCGCATACCGGGGTTTCGCACAGCGCCTGCCGGCAAGCCCTTAATCTGATACGTATCATATTTGCTTTTGAACGTGTTTTTCATATCAGCAGGCACGTCCTCTTTATTTCTGTACGGATAGAAGGAGGTTGAGTCGCAGTCGAGCGTCTGAACACCCTCGTCAACATCAGATTTCAGTCTGTTGTGCAGAATTGAAGAAATGTAATACATATCCTCTTCATTAGCCGCTTCTGCTTCGATAATTGAGGCTATTGTTATAATCTCGTCAAGCGTGTATCCTGTTTTCAAGGCTCTTTGCTCAACAGACACCTTCTTTTCATAGCCGTCAACTCTTTCTTTTGTGTAAATCACACGCTTTCTGAAGTTTGACAGAAAACGGCTGATTGTAAGGTTCGGGTCCTCGTTGACATAAAACTCATACGTATCGGGGTACAGATAACCCTCTAACTTATAGTAACGGTCAGTACTGTTTGTAATCTGCTTTAAGAACTCGAAGTCCTCGTCAAATTCGTTGCTGTTGCAAAGCTCCAAGAATTTTTCCTTATCAGAAATTACTCCCTCGCTGTGGAGCTTTTCTGCTATTTCAAGCACAGTCATACCCTCAGAGAACGTAACCTTTACAGAGTCTGTTCTGTTAGAGTTACTTTGCAGGTAGTTTATGATTGCCTCGTAGTCCATATTCTGACGCATTTCAAAGCTGCCCTGTCTAAAGCCGTCTGACGCATTTGTAACATTTGCATACAGCTTAAAGTAGCCTGTGTTCGAGATAACACCCTTGTCAAGGAGCAAATCGGCAACAGAGTCAAGCGTAGGGTTTGCAGGGATTTCTATCTTTACCGACTCTGCATTTGTTCTGTTTATTGCAAGCATATCGTTAACGCCGACAAGGAAAAGCTGAGAAACAAGAATACTTATTACCACAACAGAGGCAAGCCACATCAGGCGAAATGCTCGTTTGTTCTTTTTGCTCTTTTCTTTAGCTAATTTCTTCTGCTGTTTTTCCTGTTTCCTTTGTGCTTTTTCGGAGTCACGTGCAATACGCTCCTTTGTGTTTTCGTCACTGTAGGAGTTTATCTCGTCATAGCTTTTTCTTGTCTGTCTTTTTCTTGCTCTTGTGCTTTGCGTATATTTATCGTCAAAGTTCACGTCATCAGCCACACCGTATTTATCTGTGCTTTTTTTATCAGGTACGTCAGACGAAATCTCTGTATCAAGATTCATACTGAAATTTTCAATTTTCTTCTTTCGAGCCTCTTTTATAGAGTTAAATGCGTCCTCAAAGCTCTGTGAACTGTCGTTTTTCATTTCGTCGCTCATTATTAACAGTCCTTTCTTTTATTTTTTGATATTACGTATATACCGCTGTGTAAGCACTATGTCAACAGCCTTGTCAAAACGTCCGTGCGGCAGCTGCCACGTTACACATTCCTTGTAGCAAATTCCAACCTTAACACCGCCAAAGTGCTGTAAAAATCTGTCATAATACCCCTTGCCAAAGCCTAAGCGATAGCCCTCGCAATCAAAGGCAAGTCCCGGTACAATGCAAACGGCACAATCAAAATCGTCAAGCCTTTTGCATCGGCTTACATCAGGCTCAAGCAAGCCGTATGCACCCTTTTGCAAATCGTCATATGATTTTATTATATAAAAATCCATTGTGCGGTCCTTTGTACTGCACCTTGGCACTGCTACTGTTTTGCCCTGTGACAATGCGCTTTCTACGATTTTTTCAGTTCCTACCTCAATCTCCTTTGAAATATAGGCAAGAAGCGTGTCGCAGGATTTATATTCTGACAGTGACAAAAATCTATCGGCTATTTCGCTGTCGAATTTCTGCTTTTTGTCGGGACTGAGCTTTTGTCTTAGACTTCTGTACTTTTTTCTTAGACCGAGCTTTTGCTCTCTTATGTTTCTGATTACGGGCATTGGAGCGCCTCTCTTATTTTTTGTGACGTCTGCTTATCAAGGACGTTGCTTACAATTTCAAGTCCGAAATCAACGGCTGCGCCTGCACCCTTGCCTGTGATGATTTTGCCGTCTGTTGTAACACACTTGCCTGTATATTCTGCGCCGATAAGCTCATCCTCAAAGCCGGGGAAGCAGGTGGCTTTCTTTCCGTTTAAAAGTCCCATATGACCGA
>CAMFTQ010000113.1 GCA_945988865.1 uncultured Anaeromassilibacillus sp. | reverse complement strand
CACCTAAGCCTTCGTCGGCAGCGTCAGATGTGTATAAGAGACAGATTATAAGGGTCCGAAATTATCAGAACAAAATCAGACAGAAAAATAACAACGATAAATACGAGAGGATAAAAAACTCAATCAGCCGTGAAATGATGGAAATCCGCCCTATCCCTAAAAGTGTGTATAAATGGATTGATGATGTCGTTATGGCTGATAGCCGATATATGTTTTATGATTACAACGGCAAAAAGCAGACAACAGCCCGATGCTCGGTTTGCGGCGAAACGGTAACAATCCCCAAAGTAAAAAAAGGCGAAAAAATCGCTTGCCCTCGCTGCAAAAAGCTATGTAAAGCTATGCCGAGAAAAGCATTTATAAACAGCAGCGGAATTAAGGACGAAAAGACTGTAATTTATTTACAGCCATTTAAAAACGGCAAATTTTGTGCAAGAAAAATCGAAATCAAGTGGCTATATTGCAAAGGCGAATTGCCGCTAAAAAAAGATTATGAAATTGAAAGAACTATTGTAGAAATAGACCGCAACAGACTAACATTTAAATCCTGCTACGATAAAGACGAAGCATACAAGGGTGGGGACTGGCGAAAAGGATATGCGTATTGTACATCAAGCGGTATGATATTTCCCGGAACGTTAAATAAAATTTTTAAAGATCGACCCGATTTTAACAAATATCATATTGATTTCGCAAAGATAGTGTCCTTGGTTAACCCTACCGATTATATCGGTGTTTTTGATTGCGTAAATCAAATAAATTGCTTTAATAATCTAATAAGCAACAACTTAATCAATCTTGCCAAAAGCTTTATTACAAGCTATAGCAAAAGCGGCAATATAAATTATGTTAAAAATTTTGGATTTAACCTTTCTGCAGGATCTTTGCGTAAAAGTCTTAACATCACTAAAGATGATTTACCGTATTTAAAGGTACTCGATCCCGATTTATCAGAGCTGCAAATGTATTTTACATATAAAGCAACTAAGCGAAAAATTGATGTTGCGGAACTTAAAGAATGCTTTGAGCTTTTCGGAAAGATGAGTGCAAATAACAATTTCTTGAAAAGTATTTTAAAGTACAGCTCATTGAATCAGTTTATTAAATTCTGCCGCCGGCTCGAAAAAGAAGGATATTTTGACAAAAGATATGACTGGCGCAATCCGTACAGCGAGTTTAGAAACGACTACGAGGATTATTTGGAGTTTGCAGAGCTTCTTGAATACAATTTAAAGGATTTAGATGTACTTTATCCCAAAAATTTCAAGGAAGCTCACGATACAGCCGCTAACATAATAAATGACGAAGAATTTAGAAAGGGCGAGCTGCCGCAGATAGCAAAGCAGTACGAAAAGTATAAAAATATGTACTACTTTGAAACCGAAGAATTTTTAATAACTCCGCCCAAAAGGCACAATGAGGTCAAAGAAGAAGGCGCAGCATTAAAGCACTGCGTTGCATCGTACGCTAAAAGTATTGCAACCGAAAAGACTGTTATATTATTTATCCGCAAAAAATCAGAGCCGGACAAGCCTTATTTTACTCTTGAGCTTGATCCTGACAATTATAAAATTAAACAGTGCAGAGGGTTGAAAAACTGTGCGTATCCTGATGATGTAAAAAATTTTATGGATAAATGGTATAAAACAAAAATCGAACCACTCAGAAAGGGAGATGTAAAATGTCAGAAAACAACAGCAGCATAATGACGATAGCAGATTTTAACATCAAAAGCATTACAGAGGACACTATGTCGGCACTCGACATCCACAACAGCATTATCTCAGCAGAGCAGACGGCAGCAGCGGCTATGTTGTCACTCTGCGAGAATCTTAAGAAAATGCGTGATACTGCTCTTTATAAATCACTCGGATTTGTCAGCTTTGAGGAATATACAGAGCAAGCCTGTAACATCAAAAAAAGACAAGCCTATAACTACATACAAACCTACGAAAAGCTCGGAAGCGGTTTTTTGCAGTCGAATGCACAGCTTGGCATAACAAAGCTGCAGCTGCTCACAGAGGTTTGCGCCGTTGACAGGTACGAATTCGTCGAAGATAACGACCTTGAAAATATGTCGGTGTCAGAAATAAAAGAGCTTGTTCGGCAGAACAATCAGCGAGGCGAGCAATTAACATTCTTCGAAGAAAAGGTTTCAACAGCCGAACAGGATATATCGGAAAAAGATAAAATCATTTCTGAGCTTAAAAAGCAAAACGAGGAGCTTCGCAACCGTCCGATTGAGGTGGCAGTGCAAGAGCCGTCTGCAGAAGAAATTGAGAAAGCCGTTGAGAAAAAGACAAAAGCCTTAAAGGCTGAATTTGCAGAAAAAGAAAAACAGCTCAAAGCTGATGCAGAAGCAAAAATTAAAAAAGAAAAGGACAAAGCAAAAACAACCGCTGAAAAAGACAAGCAGAAAGCTATTGACGAGGCTGTCGCTAAAGCTCAGGAAGAAGCAAAGGAAAAATACAAGGAACAAATAGCAGCGGCAGAAGCCGAAAAGGCTGAGGCTCTTAAAAAAGCTGAGGAATTGGCTCTTAAGCTTGATAAAAACGCAAACGCAGATCTTGTTACTGCAAGCATCTATTTTACCGAGGTGCAAAAGCAGCTGAGCTCCTTTAAATCAGCAGCGGAAAAGATTACAACGGCAAACCCTGAGCAAGGTGCAAAGCTCAAAACGCTTGCGATAAACTTTTTGTCAGAGTTTATGTCAAGCATCAGCTGATAATGAGAGGTGATAAAAAATGATTATGTTTTGGATAGGATTTGCGGCAGGAACGATTTTAGGCGGTGCGATTGATTTGTTTGTTATTGCACTGCTGTCAGCGAATAAGGAGGATAATAATGGCAAGTTGTAAGGATTGTTTACACAACAAAGTATGTATTAACTTTTCGTCTTTTAACGACGATTTAAAAATGATTTGTCCAGAATTTATAGACCGCAACCGCTTTGTTGAGTTGCCGTGTAAGGTTGGAAATACGGTTTATTTTGTTGATAATCAAGAAATTATTAGTTATCAATTAGATGATATTGTTATGTTTTTAGAAAGTGAGAAAGATGGCATATGTTTTGCTTTATTAGAAGATTTTAACAAAACCGTATTTCTCACCCGAGAATTAGCCGAAAAAGCGTTAAAGGAGCGTGAAAACAATGGCTAAAGAATATATAAATAATTTGGATAATAATTGAACTGTTATACATCAAATGTGGTGATATTTATGAATAACGATTTAAGCAAATTTATAGGCAACAGAATAAATAATTTATTAGCAGTGAATAGAAAAAAGCAAAAGGAGCTTGCTCATTTTCTTGGTGTAACAGATAATACTATTTCGTATTATGTGAGTGGCAGTCGCACACCGAATTTATCACAGTTAATTAAAATTGCAGAGTTCTTTAATACATCAGTTGATTATTTGCTCGGATTAACCGATGCAGCCACAACGGATAAGGACGTGCAGTATATTTGTGACTATACAGGACTTTCAGAAGATGCAATAGATACTCTGCATTCCTGTATTAAAATAATGGACGAAGAAGCATACAAGCTGAGTGTTGATTTCGTATCAGATTTACTTGAAATGGTTAAACGTTTTGTTTTTCAATTAAGAAACGGAGGTCAAAATGAAAAATAAAGACCCTCGAAAACATCAGATGTTTTGCGACAAGGATAATAAAAAGCATTTCGGGCATTTGTGCAGTGACTGTATTAAGTTACTGCAATGTGCAAAGAACAACGGTATAACCTGTCTCTTATACACATCTCCGAGCCCACGAGACGCTACGCTAT